>JANPGE010000062.1:0-1574 GCA_031423805.1 Segetibacter sp.
GTAGCGCCAGATACTATGTAAATAACAAATCAGATGGATTTGTCCCAATTCATTTTGAAGAACTTTCTTGATGGCAGTTACCCGAGCCGGGGTCTCTTAGCTAAGACACAAGGCTAGGAAAGAAGACCCCAGCAGGACAAAAGCTTAAAAAAAATTATCATTCTCCACGTGTTCTTTACCTGCAAATACAACACAATTTAGTTTGTGTAAATCAGGAAGGATATTTTTTTGAACTGTACAAACCAATTTTTTAAAGTGCCCGTCAATATATTTGCCACACAACCATAAGAAACTATGTCCAATACCAACAAATGTCCGCTCTGCAACCGCGAATTGGCTGAACCAATTGTGCGCCATCATTTGATACCACCAAGCAAGGGCGGCAAAGATTCACCTACTGTGCAGATGCACAAAATTTGCCAGGCCAAAGTGCATGCCGTTTTCACGGAAACGGAACTTAAAAATTATTACAATACGGTTGATCGCCTGCAGGAGCATGAAGAAATGGCTAAATTCATTAAATGGGTCAGTAAAAAAGATCCCGAATTTTTCGATACTACCATTAAGAAAAAATAGGGTGTTGACGCCTTTGCAACTGTTCTTCACCTGCAAATACAACATATGCTGGATGCTGTTGGTAAATGCCTATACTGCTATTCGAAAAACACCAACAGCGGCGGCAAAACAATTAATACTTCACTTTTGATTGGCTTCTACTCAATAATAAATTTGTAACCCCTGCCATGTACGTTAATAAATTTAATGGAATTATCGTCGCTTAATTTCTTACGTAACTTAGATACCAGTACATCAACATTTCTACTGATCACCACTATACCTTCATCTTCCCAAAGTTCTTTCATTAGCTTCTCCCTCTCTACTATTTGATTTATATTTTCAGCGAATATCTTTAGTGCCTTGTTTTCTTTTTCCGAAAGCTCAATACTTCTATCCTCAATTTTAAGAACATTGTCACCCACATAAAATCTAAAGCTCCCTAATTGTATATGTTCGCTATTATCGGAGATTGATTCTTTCTCTGCTCTTTCTTCTTTCTTTTCTTTTTTCCAAAACTTATCTTTTACATAAAAACCAAGAAAACTCAAAGGAATGATCAAAAGAAATAACCAAAAGAAATTAAACTTATTTGTCTTCAAAAGATCAATCTCAATAAAATAACAACCAACCTCCAGCGAACGACCTCGGCAGGGTGTTAAATTGCCTGTATTGTTATTTATTTCGAAGGCAAAGACAGTTTCCTTTTGTTTACAATTCTTCAAATGCACTATATAATCTTTTGCCAAAGCATTTTTTTGAAATTCCCGTTCAACTATATTGATTAATGAATCTGAAATAAAACTAAAGTTGCTTTGAAAAGAAATCTGGTAGGTATTTTCATTTAATTTTTTAACCGGCAGCACCCTGGATGAAGAATCATTCGCTGAAAGCAAAAGCTGATGTCCTATATCACGTAATACACCAAATCAATTAAAATCATGAATATCATCTATAACCTTGCTTTATTGCTGGTTTTTCAATTCCTTTCCTGTAACCAGGCATTAGAATTTCCAGGG
>JANPGE010000063.1:0-5790 GCA_031423805.1 Segetibacter sp.
AGTGCCGGTTGAAAAAAGATCCAAATTGAAAATTTACACAGTAAAACTGGGTGCAGATGCTTCAATTACAAAACAACTAAATTTGTTTGAAAAAGAACAGTAACCATTCATAAATCTGTCAACCTATTTTAGGCACGCACAAATTATGAGTTTTTTGCCTTTGCGGATGTTCTCGAGTAGCAAACACAATATATGTGATGATGTTGGTGTAAATAACAAACAGCGGTATTAAAATTATTCATGAAAAATGCAATTCTATTATTTATCGCTGAAAGAAAAGTTTATACCAAGAAAATAAATTTTATCAATTTTGAATAAAAAAACAATCAAAACAGACTGAATGAAAAAGTTTTATTTACTGTCTTTAATTTTAACGAGTGTACATATTTTGAATGCGCAAAGCATTGGCATTGGGACTGCTACTCCTGCCAGCTCGGCTTTGTTAGAAGTAAAAAGTACTACCAAAGGTTTTCTGCCTCCACGCCTTACTATTGCCCAAAGAGATTCAGTTATTAACCCTGCTTTGGGGCTTTTAATATTTTGTACAGAATGCGATGAACTGGAAGTGTATAACGGAACAGTCTGGAAATCTATTTTGGGTACTGTAGCATGTCAACAAGCAGGCCCCGCAGGTATAAAAATTTGCAATCAAACCTGGATGCAAAAGAACCTTGATGTAAGCAAGTATCAAAACGGAGATGTAATACCGCAGGTGACCGATCCTTTTGCATGGGGCGCCTTAACAACTGGTGCATGGTGCTGGTATAACAACGACTCTGCTACCTATGGTGCTATTTATGGCAAAATGTATAACTGGTATGCCTTAGCTGATCCCAGGGGTTTAGCACCAAAAGGCTGGCACTTGCCTACAGATGCAGAATGGACCACACTGGTGACTTGCTTAGGTGATGATTTTGTTGCTGGAGGTTTTCTAAAAGAGGCTGGCACTGTTCACTGGCTTACTCCTAACAGCGGTGCTGACAACAGCAGTGGTTTTACTGCGTTGCCAGGCGGATTTCGCTATTTGAATGGTGCATTTAACTTTATCACCAACTACGGTAACTTTTGGACTACTACAAGTTCCAGCAGTACAGAAGCCATGTACCGTGGACTCAACTACTCAAATTTTAGTTTGTACAGCGCAGCCAGCAATAAATTAAACGGGTTTTCTGTTCGATGCGTCAAGGATTAGTCTTTGATTGAGTGCAGATTTATCAGAATTTTTTTGCCTTTGCAGACGTTCTTCACCTGCAAACACAACATATGTTGGGTAGTGTTGGTGAAGAATAGCAACAGCTGTAAAAAAGCTAAAAAAACCTCCCTAATTTAGCTATCATGAAAAAGTTAATTCCTTTTTGCTTGTTTATTTTTATTCATGGCATTTCCACAAGTTTATTAGGGCAAACAATTGTATCTGCTGATGGTACGCGAAAATTATATCTTGAGTTAGCAAATCCAATGTCAATTATGATAAAAGATTGTCCTTGTAGTGATATAAGGGTAGAAGTTACTCAAGGAAAAACAACTAAGGAAGCGCCATGTAAATTTACTTACAAGCCTGATAGTTTAGGTTATGTAACATTTTATATTTATCAAGTTGGGAAAAAAAATAGACAAAAAACTCCTTTTCGGTACAAGGTTTATAGTTTGCCTGAACTTAATGCCAGGATCGGAAAAAGCTATGGCGGAGACACCGCCAAAGAATTTTTACTCGTTGAACAAGGTCTAAAATATGAGATAGCAGAAGACCTAATAATTTGTGATGTACGTTCTAAAGTTGAAAGCTTTACATTTATAATACTTCGCAATAACTATTTGATTTTTGCAGAAAATAACGTTTCTAATTCTTTTACTGCTACCGAGAAAGATGCGATGAGAAACTTGCAAAAAGGAGATAAAGTTCTTATGATAAATATCAAAGGTAGTGTGTTTGATAAAATTTATAATTTAAAGCCAATTGAATTTACAATTAAGGAATAGCATCTCATTAATTCCACTACAGGTTGCAAGGTTAGCAAAAGCGTAACTTCAACAATTAAGAGAAACGAAAAAATGCAGTACAATCTATGCTTGTGATGATTACCTTAGACCTATGAAAATGTTTTTTCTTACTTCAATAGCTATAATCTTTTATCAGACCAGCTTTTGTCAAAAAACTGCATTGTCGGCAGAAAGGAGTAAAATACTTTATTATGGAATTGATAACCCATTATCAATTGTAGTAGAAAATTATTCTTGTAATCAAATTGAGGCTAGCGTTGAAAATGGTGAAATTAAAAGGGTTACTCCTTGCCATTATATTTTCTTCGCTGACCATATTGGGAAAGCGAGTTTCAATGTTTATCTTAGAAGAAAAGGCATAAGAGAAAAAGTAGCCCATTATGAATGTTTGGTTAAAGAAATTCCACCACCTATAACTTATATTGGAAATCAAAATGGCGACAAAATTTGTAAAAATATTTTGTTAGCACAGCAAGGGATTTATTGTCACTTTCCGTCAAATATCATTGCTTGCTTAGAAGCAGTTAGAACAATTGTAAAGAAGTACACAATGATTATCACCCATGAAGAAAAATTGCTTTTTATTGAATCTTACCATGATGCCTATTTTAGTGAACCTCAAAAGGAAATTTTTAAATCTCTAAAACACGGCGATAAAATCATTATCACCAACATACAGGCAATGATTCCATCTGGCAAATTAATCAATTTGGCTCCGGTGGAATTTGAAATTGAAGAATGATATACAGCGTGACACCCAAAAAAAGTGATACAAAAACGATTAACTTTACTATAAAATTACAATGAGTTATACCGACAGACATATCGTTGAAACTTATTCTGGCTTATTTGAGGGACTTAGTACTTTAAGTAAAATTGAGTTGATAGAAAGTCTTTCAAAGTCATTGAAAAACGAAAAAACAACAAAAGACAGTAAGTTTTACAAATCTTTTGGAGCGTTTTCTTCTGAAAAATCAGCAGAAGAAATAATAGCTGATATTAAATCAAGTAGAAAATTTTCCGCAGGTGCCCTTCACCAGCAAAAAATATAACGTCAATGCGATTGGAGAAAAACAGTGACAGCAGAATCTTAAAAATTTAAATAGCAACAATCACAATGAGCGTTTCCCGAAATATAGAAATTCGTCTTTTGTCAGACACTTTGTGTTTATCTGATTTTATAAAAAAGCTTACAGATAATTTCTGGAATTTTAGAAACGAAAGTGGCACTTTTCTATCAATTCCACTAGATGACGACGATGCGTTTGACTATCAAACGTTTAGCGACATTGAGACTGTAAATCATATTTTAGATAGAAGGGAATCTTACGGAAAGATAAATGCAATTGGCCTTTGGGATAATAATTATACAGAGTCTTTTGGGTTATTGATAAGAACATTGGAAAATAACTATGAAGACTCAAATAAACACTACCTCCTTTCGCTGACTCCAGATACTGCCAAAAGAATTGAGGGTGCGCCGAGACTTACAGACTATGGATATTATTTAAATCGGTTAATACCTAAATTAATTTCAATCGACTGCTATATCTGTGAAGTTACGTGCCACGACTTTGACAGCTAGTCGTAACACCCTAAAATAAAACACCAGCAATGTTACTTTTGTAACCAATTGCAAAGAGCATAACCCGCACCTTTGCTACAGATTAAAAAGATACCATGCAAATTATTGGCTTTTTCGCCTTTGCAGGTGTTCTTCACCTGCAAACACAACAAACGGGATGCTGTTGGTGAAGAACACCAACAGCGGCATTCAAAAGTATTTGTAGCCGTTGGTAGAACTTTAAGCAACCCATAACTTGACCTTAAAATAAAACACCAGCAATGTTACTTTTGTAACCAATTGCAAACTATTTAACCCGCACCTTTGCTACGGACTAAATAAATATCATGCAAATTATTGGCTTTGCCCTGGCGGCTTTGGTGGGCATTTCGTTGGGTTTGATTGGTGGCGGGGGTTCTATACTTACCGTGCCTATTCTGGTGTATATAATGGGTGTTAGCCCAACATTGGCTACGTCGTATTCATTGTTTATTGTTGGGTCAACTTCGCTGGTGGGGGCAATTAATAATTATAGAAAAGGTTTTGTACAAATAAAAGTTGCATTGCTTTTTGGCATTTCATCTATCACCACGGTATTTGCTACAAGGAAGTTTATTGTTCCGTCTATTCCGCAACACATTGCAAATATTGGTTCATTTGAATTGACAAAAGGTGTTTTGACCATGGTGTTGTTTGCCCTGCTGATGCTGGCGGCATCCGTGGCTATGATTAGAAGCGGCAATAAAAAAGAAGCTCCGAAACCCGCAAATAGCAATGCTTCTGCTTTCAACAACCTAACAAAGCTGCTGCTATATGGCATTGGCATTGGGCTGGCAACAGGCTTGTTGGGTGCAGGTGGTGGCTTTTTACTGATCCCAACATTGGTACTTTTGCTTGGGCTACCCATGAAAGATGCCGTGGGCACTTCGCTGCTCATTATTGCACTAAATTCACTTATTGGGTTTACCGGCGACCTTGGTCATTTTGCTATGGATTGGGTGTTGCTTGGAAAGCTTACTGCAATTGCGATAGCCGGAATTTTTGTTGGTGGGTATATCAGCAAAAGCATAGATGGAGCAAAGTTGAAAAAGGCTTTCGGTTGGTTTGTAATGGTGATGGGGCTGTATATTTTAGTAAAAGAAATCTTCTTAAAATAAATAACCGAAACTATGAATAAGGAAACTGAAAATACCAATGGCGGCAATGAAATATTGGGAGGAACCTATTGGAGCAACCGATACGATACAGCCGATACGGGTTGGGATTTAGGACAGGTTTCGCCACCAATAAAAGCATACATAGACCAGTTAGAGAATAAAAATCTGCGGATACTTATACCCGGCTGCGGTAACACCTATGAAGCTGAATACCTGTTGCAGCAAGGTTTTACTAACGTTTCAGTCATTGATATTGCCCCTACCCTTGTAGCAAATTTGAAGGAAAAGTTTAAAGGGAATGAGCATATCAAAATTATACTCGGAGACTTTTTTGAGCACAAAGGGGAATATGATTTAATACTTGAGCAAACATTTTTCTGCGCAATTGATCCAACATTACGCCCCGCCTATGTATCAAAAATGAATGAACTGCTGGCAGAAAAAGGGAAAATAGCTGGTGTATTGTTTGATACTGTGTTCGACAAACCGGGGCCTCCTTTTGGCGGCAGCAAAGAAGCATACATACCAATGTTTGAAAAACATTTCACGCTGAAAACATTTGAGCCATGCTATAACTCATTTGAGAAAAGAAGGGGAACGGAACTTTTTGTAATTCTATGTAAACGGTAAGGTTATTTCAAATACCTCACTATGTTACTAATGTTACCATTAAAAGCATTTATTCTTTCGAAATTTGCATTATAAAAAACAAGCCTTATGAAAGTCGAACAAATTTATACCGGATGCCTTGCGCAAGGCGCTTACTACATAACAAGCAATGGCGAAGCTGCTATAGTTGATCCGTTGCGGGAAACAAAACCGTACCTCGATAGATTGCAAAAGGACGGAGTTAAGCTCAAATATGTTTTTGAAACACACTTTCATGCAGACTTTGTAAGTGGCCATGTAGACTTGAGTAAAGCTACAGGTGCCCCTATTGTTTACGGTCCAAACGCAGCTTGTGAATTTGATTGTATTTCTGCAAAAGATGGCGAAGAGTTTAAAGTTGGTGACATTACTATAAAAGTATTGCACACCCCGGGTCACACTATGGAAAGCACTACATTT
>JANPGE010000064.1:0-10057 GCA_031423805.1 Segetibacter sp.
AAAACCTTTACCGGCTGGAGATTAAAAGATGGCGGAAGCGGTAATCAATACAATGTATTAACCGGTTTAACTTACAACATTGGTAAATTACAGATTGCACCAAACTTCCTTTATCAAAAACCTATAGAAGGGCCTATATCTTCTGGGATGAACCCACCTGCAAGACCAAGAAATATTTTAGACGATCCGTTTTCTGTTCGTTCTAATCGGGAAACAGTTGCAGGAGAATTATTGCTAACCTATGACCCTACACCCTCAACATGGATGTATGATTGGGACAACGACAAAGCTGAAGATGCAAAGTTTGCCTTAAGTGCTGATTTCGTTTACCGTCACCTACCAACAATTCAGGATGCAGCAATTGGTATCTTAGCCAATGGAAGAACATTTTTTGCTTTCCCCGGTTCTGCACCTGCCCAAGACCTATGGGAAGCAAATACACGGATAGTATCCAAAGTCAATTCCAATTTTGGTTTGATTGCTAATCTTTATGTTGGTAATGCACAAGCCAATGGTAATAGCACAAGAACCATTAACAGAACAGGTGCGGATGTAAGAACAATTTATAAAAAAGTAAAGTTGAATACCATTGCCAAGTTCAACGATTGGGGTCCCTTCGATTACCATCGCGACTTTAACCTTACTTTCCCTTTACAGTTAATAGCTGATATTTCTACACAGATTAGCAAGCCTGACTGGTTTATTATGCCTGCAACAAAGATTGGCGTAAGAGGTACTTACAGAACGCTTAATAAATATTCAAACAGGT
The DNA here is from genome assembly GCA_031423805.1 of Segetibacter sp. GTDB lineage: Bacteria > Bacteroidota > Bacteroidia > Chitinophagales > Chitinophagaceae > Segetibacter. The sequence continues at coordinate 770 of JANPGE010000064.1, forward strand.
ATTCGCCGGTTAAAACGGTGGATGCAGCAGGCAATTGGGTACCGGATCCAAATGCCATTGGCTTCCCTGACGGAAACGAGTGGGAAATAAGAACTTATATTCAAATTAACCTTAGCAAATAATATCCATATGAAAAAAGCATTTTCAATTCAAAATACGTTCATTGCCCTTACTACACTGTTTGTGCTTTTCGTTTGGGGTTGTTCAAAAAGAGATATTAGAGATTTACAGGCGCTAACCTTTCCAAGTACGGCTGAAGTATTTATTGATGATTTCAGTGGAGATTTGGCTTATGCAGCCTTTGGTGGATCTGATGTAAAGGCATTTGATGTGGACCGAAGTGTTGCTTATGGCAATACCAGTGCTTCTATGAAATTTGCGGTGCCCGATGCCAACAGCCCTAGTGGGTCATATGCAGGAGGTGTATTTTATAGCAAATCCGGTCGCGATCTTTCAGGCTATAACGCCATCACATTTTATATAAAAGCAACACAACCCGCCACAATAGGTACATTAGGTTTTGGCAACGACCTGGGCGAATCAAAATATCAGGTTACCAAAAGCAATTTAAAAATTAATACCAATTGGAAGAAGGTGATAATACCAATTCCAGATGCGTCTAAACTAAAAGGAGAAAAGGGATTATTTTATTATGCTGCCGGCCCTGAAGATGGTCGGGGATATACCTTTTGGATTGATGAGGTTAAATTTGAAAAAATAGCTGACCTGGGAACTGTTAACGGAATTATCCTAAACGGACAGGACAAAATTGCTTCAAATGCTGAAGTGGGAGAGACCTATACTATTGACGAAATTAAAGCAACCGTTAATCTTCCATCAGGTGTTAATGATACAGTTAGTCTTACACCCTATTATTTTTCTTACACTTCATCGGATACTACAGTAGCTTCGGTTACAGATAATGGTTTGATTACTGTTTTGGATAAAGACACTACCATAATAACTGCAAAACTGGGGAGCATAAATGCAAAAGGTTCCTTTAAAATAGCTTCTATTGGTGCAGGTGTTAGACCCGCCACTCCTGCCCCAACACCTACCAAAGCAGCATCAAATGTTATATCGTTGTACAGCAATGCTTACACCAATGTACCGGTCGATACATGGAACACACGTTGGCAGTACTCAACTGCTGATAATTTTTTCATCAAGATCGGCACAGATGATGTTATTCGTTATCGCAATTTAAATTTTGTGGGTATTGAATTTAGAAACCCAACCGTAGATGTTACCTCAATGCAATATTTTCACATGGATATCTGGACACCGAATGCTACAGCCAGTCCAGCCAATTTTAAGGTACTATTGATAGATTTTGGGGCAAATGGTGTTTACGGTGGTGGTGATGATGTGCAGCATGAACAAACATTTACAAGTCCTTTGCTGGTTTCAAACAATTGGGTAAGCATTGATGTACCGATTTCTTCTTTTACCGGGCTGACTACAAGAGGACACTTAGCGCAATTGGTGCTTTCCGGTTCATTGCCAGATATTTTTGTAGATAATGTTTATTTCTACAAGAATCCGGTTAACCCTCTTGTTGCTGCGCCTGTTCCTACCCGTGCAGCATCTATTGTACGTTCGGTTTTCAGCAACACCTATACCAATATTGCCGGCACAGATTTTAACCCTAACTGGGGACAAACAACAATCGTAACACAAGTCCCTATTGCTGGTAATACTACCTTATCTTATGCCAATTTCAATTATCAGGGCATACAATTCGGAAGCAATCAAAATGTTTCTACTTTTGGAAATCTACATCTGGATTATTATTCAACCAATTCGTCGCAGCTAAAAGTATATCTCATTAGCCAGGGTGGTGTTGAAACACCATTTACGCTATCGGTACCAACTACAGGTTGGAATAGTGCAGATATTCCGCTCTCCGCTTTTGCACCGGTAGATTTAAACAATGTTATTCAAATGAAATTTGACGGTGGCACCGGCAGTGATGTTTTTCTGGATAACATCTATTTCTGGAAAAATCCAATAACACCTCTTGTTGCGGCTCCGGTTCCTACCCGGCCTGCAGCCGATGTAATTTCTGTTTTCAGCAATACCTATACAAATATTGCAGGTACTGATTTTAACCCTAATTGGGGTCAAGCTACGGTTGTAACACAAACACCAATTGCTGGAAATAATACATTGTCCTATGCCAATTTCAATTATCAGGGCTTGCAATTGGGAAGTAATCAAAATGTATCTACTTATAGTAGCCTTCATTTGGATTACTACTCAACTAATGCTTCTCAACTAAGGGTATTTCTCATAAGCACGGGTGGTGTAGAAGTTCCTTACACACTATCTGTTCCCACATCAGGATGGAATAGTGTTGACATTCCATTGACTGCTTTTGCTCCCGTTGCCTTAAACAGCGTAATTCAAATAAAATTTGATGGTGGTACTGGCTCAAGTAATATTTTTATAGATAATATTTATTTCTGGAAGACAAGTGGTGGCGGTGGTGCCTACAACCTGAATCTGCCAATAGATTTTGAAACATCAGGATTTGGGGCCAACTGGCCATGGGCTGTATTTGAAAACAGTTCGAATCCTGCCCTGGAGTTTGTAGCAAACCCCTTTAGTTCGGGAATTAATACGTCTGCAAGAGTCGCAAAATTTACAGCACTTGTAGCAGGTCAGCCTTATGCAGGTTGTGAATCAGCACATGGACCTACGGGTATGGGTGTATTTAACCTGGATGCCGCACATAAGATTATTAAAATAATGGTGTATAAAACTACGCTAAGTGATGTAGGAATAAAATTAGTGAAACCAGATGGTGCTTCATTAGGAGAAATTAAGGTGCCAAATACTGTTATTAATGCCTGGCAGCAACTAACATTCGATTTCTCTTCACAAATTCAAGATGGGTATGATCAAATAGTAATATTCCCTGATTTCAAAGTAAGAACCTCTAACAATGTGATATATTTTGATAACATAACTTTCGGTAATTAAAAAGTATTTGAATTGCCAACGCATTGCATAACAAGACGCAACACATAAAATTTATAAAGTCAAGCATCAAAAAAATATTATCATGAATAAAGTTAGAATAAATATGGTTTTACCGGCTTTATATGCCGTATTACTTACAATGCTAATCGGATGTAAAAAAGAGGCTATTCAAACATTGCCTGAACGCAGTTGGCAATTAGTTTGGAGCGATGATTTTAATAAAGCTGCAAATTCAGCACCCGATTCTACTAAATGGAATTTTGATATAGGCAGAGGAGACAATGGGTGGGGCAATAGTGAATTACAATATTATACCAACCGGCCACAAAATATTTCGCACAATGGTAATGGCAATCTTGTCATTACAGCTTTTCAAGAGTCATTTGTCGATGCAGGTTTCACTTCAGGACGGATAAAATCCAAAGGCAAATTTGCGCAAGCCTATGGCCGATTTGAAGCAAGGTTAAAAACACCTCATGGTCCGGGCTTATGGCCGGCGTTTTGGCTGCTTGGTGCTAATATTGACTCAGTAAAGTGGCCTCAATGTGGCGAAATTGACATAATGGAACAAAGAGGTCAACAGCCATCTATCAATAACGGAACTATTCATGGCCCCGGCTACTCCGGTGGTAATGCCATCACAAAAGCCTACGGACTTACAAACGGCAGGTTTGATGAAGATTTTCATATTTACGCACTTGAGTGGGGTCCAGAATTTTTGGATTTTTTTGTTGACAATTTCCTTTATCAACGCATAACACCGGCAGATGTACCCGGCAATTGGGTGTATAATCAACCATTTTATATCATTCTAAATATTGCCGTTGGTGGCAATTATGTAGGTTTCCCTACCTCCGGAACTCCCTTCCCGCAATCTATGACCATAGACTATGTAAAAGTATACAAGCATAATTAATTATGAACCAATTAAGTCAACAATCAAAAGGTATTGTTGACTTAATTGGTTATTGACCACCGAATGTAATCAACTCATTTATTATCTATAGAGAAATGGCAAAAGAAAAATTAAAAGGCGAAGCCGAATCACTAGAACAATGCAACATTGGAGACGAAATTTTTTACAAGATTTCTAATGTTGACGATATGCCCTCATTTTTTATGAGCATTGTCAGTGACTCCAATCATTGGATGTTCATATCAAGTAATGGAGGTTTGTCTGCAGGGAGAAAAGATGCTGACAATGCTTTATTCCCTTATTATACCGATGATAAAATTACAGGATCAGCAGAAAACACAGGATCTAAGTCAATATTTTGGGTGAATAAAAACAATGAACAATACCTGTGGGAACCTTTTTCTGAAAGAAGTGAAGGAAAATTCAATAGAACCCGAAACTTGTATAAAAATAAGTTCGGAAACAAGATTATTTTTGAAGAAATCAATGCTGATTTAGGGCTTTGTTTTAAATACCAGTGGAGTTCCAGCAACTTATATGGATTTGTAAGAACGAGTAATCTTCACAATATTTCCGAAACAGAAGTAAGTGTTAAGTTATTAGATGGTTTACAAAACATACTCCCTTTTGGAGTTGGCAGCGATTTGCAATTGCGTGCCAGTAATTTAGCCGACGCATACAAGAGAACTGAATTAGTACCTCAATCAGGTTTGGGCATATTTGCACTTAGTGCTATAATTGTAGATAAAGCCGAACCAAGCGAAGCTTTAAAATCAAACATTGTATGGTCTTTAGGATTCACTGATAAAATATATTTACTCTCCTCGCTACAGCTAAAATCTTTTAGAGAAGGTGGACAGGTGCAACAGGAAGAAGACGTTAAGGGAGAAAAAGGTTCATACTTCATTGTTAGTGATGTAACGCTAAGTGCCAATTCAAATCATCAATGGATGATTGCAGCAAACGTAAATCAGAACCATGCTGCTATTGTCGAACTATCAAATAACATAGAAAACGACAGGGATTTATTCCAAAAGGTATTGAACGATGTAACACTTGGAACAGAAAGCCTGATAAAGCTTAATGCAGCCTCCGATGGTTTACAATATACAGCTGACGGGTTAAAAGATGCAAGGCATTTCTCGAATGTGCTTTTCAATATAATGCGTGGTGGCATTTTTGACGATAATTACCAGATTGAAAAAAATGACTTCTCAAATTACCTGCGCCTTGCCAATCAACAGACCTATTTAAGCGTTCAACCTACTCTTGAAAAACTAACTAAAAACTTTTCTGTTTTTACATTGCGGAACATTGTTGAACAAGTTAATGATGCCAATTTAAATCGGTTAGCCACACAATATTTGCCCTTGAAATTCAGTAGAAGGCACGGTGACCCAAGTCGTCCCTGGAACAAATTTTCAATCAATACAAGGAGCGAAATTGATGGTTCAAAAATCCTGGATTATCAGGGTAATTGGAGAGATATTTTTCAAAACTGGGAAGCATTAGCATACTCCTACCCTGAATTTATTGAAGGGATGATTTACAAATTCCTCAACGCTTCTACCTTCGATGGGTACAATCCTTACAGAGTGACAAAAGAAGGCTTTGATTGGGAAACAATTGAACCCGATGACCCATGGTCATATATTGGATATTGGGGAGATCATCAGATTATTTATCTTCTAAAATTTCTTGAATTTTTAGAGCATCAATCCCCCGGGTATCTGCTTGAATTGATGAACAAAAGCGGCTTTGTTTATGCCAATGTTCCATACAAAATAAAGCCTTATAGTGACATACTTCTCAATCCGAAAGACACAATAATATTTGATAATAAAAGCGATTCATCCATTCATAAACGGATGGAGAAAATGGGAGGCGAAGGTGCATTGCTTACTGATTCAAAAGGGGAAATTTATCAGGTAGATTTTTTTGAAAAAATATTAGCTACGGTTCTTGCTAAACTCTCCAATTTTGTACCCGAGGGGGGCATTTGGATGAATACACAACGCCCCGAATGGAATGACGCCAATAATGCGTTAGTAGGAAATGGGCTTTCAATGGTAACGCTTTGCTATCTAAGGCGTTTTCTAAAATTCTTTGAACAAGTCTTTGAAAAAGCTGCATCAAAAAAGATGGCTGTTTCCTCGGAAATATTTGTCTTTTTTGACAGTGTATCCAAGACATTTGAGCAATACCAAAACATACTTAAAGGACCAATAACTGATTCTGCAAGAAAGGAAATAACTGATGCACTTGGCATAGCAGGCAGTGAGTTCAGAACCCGGATTTATGAAAAAGGATTTAGCGGCGATAAAACGATTGTTACCGCCAGGGAGATTCTAAATTGTTTCAGTACAGCAAATGCCTTTTTGGAACATTCAATATTAACAAATGAACGCAAAGACCATCTTTACCATACCTACAATTTGATTTCTTATGATCATCATGCTGTTCAGGTTAGCCATTTAAGTGAAATGCTTGAAGGGCAGGTGGCAGTTCTTAGCTCTGGGTTTCTTTCAGCGGAACAGAGTTTGAACTTATTAGATGGTTTAAAAAGCAGTTCATTATACCGGCAGGATCAGAACAGCTACATACTTTACCCCAATAAAAAACTACCAAAGTTTCTTCTGAAAAATACCATCAGGAAAAGCACTGCGGATAGCTCATTGTTATTTAATAAATTATTAGAAGATGGTAACAATTCCTTAGTACAAAAAGACATTAACGGCGACCTGCATTTCAATGGAAATTTCAGAAACGCAAATGATGTAAAACACGCTTTAGAAGTCTTAGATCCTATTTATCAGGAGCTGGTAAACAATGAGAAAGAACTGGTACTAAATATCTTTGAAGAGGTTTTTTGCCATAAAGAGTTTACAGGAAGGTCCGGCACTTTCTATGGTTACGAAGGATTGGGATCTATTTATTGGCACATGGTTTCCAAATTACTTTTGTCTGTTCAGGAATCGTGCCTGCGGGCCATTGCTGACAAGGCAGATGAGTCAATTGTTAACCGTTTGGTGCATCACTATTACGACATCAACGATGGCATTGGGGTTCACAAACCGCCGCACTTATATGGAGCATTTCCTACCGACCCTTATTCTCATACACCTGCGGGCAAAGGTGCACAACAACCGGGTATGACGGGGCAGGTAAAAGAAGATATTCTCTGCCGCTTTGGAGAGTTGGGAATAGTACTGACTGATGGCAAATTAACTTTTAACCCCAATTTGCTCCGTAAAAATGAATTTTTACAAAATAACACCAAAGCCTCTTTTGTATTGGTCAACGGAAATGCAACAACACTGAATTTAGAAAAGGATAGTTTGGCATTTAGTATTTGTCAGGTGCCTGTAGTCTATACAATATCAGCCGCTGATAAAGTAGAAGTGATGTATTCCAATGGTACTTCTGAATGGCTGGATAGTTTGGCTTTGAATAAAGAGGTTAGTGAGAAAATATTCCATAGAACGAATGAAGTAGCCCAATTAAATGTTTTTATAACCGAAGATTATTTGAGATAATGAATAGGCTATTTTACTTGATACTGTTCTTTTTAGTTTCATGCAGTCATTATAAAACTACAGGTGTAGTTGAAAACAAAATAACTGCTGAAAAATTACTGGGTAATGTTAATTATCAGGGGATTTGTTATGGTGGATATAGAACACAGTCAAGAGATGTAGAACCTACTGTCGCTGAAATAAAAGATGATTTAAAGATTTTGGCAGCAATGAACATTAAAGTCATCAGAACCTATAATGTACATCACAAAGAAGTTATCAATTTATTAAAGGCTATATCAGAATTAAAGAAAGAAGAAAGAAGTTTTCAAATGTATGTGATGTTGGGGGCATGGATAGATTGCAAAAATGCCTGGACTGCCAAACCGCTTGTTCGTAATGAAGATAGTGAACGCAATCCAACAGAAATAGCCGAGGCTGTAAGATTGGCAAACGAATATCCGGAGATTGTAAAGATTATTTCAGTAGGAAATGAAGCTATGGTAAAGTGGGCCGCGGCTTATTATGTAGAACCGGCTATAATATTGAAATGGGTTAACTATCTGCAAGATTTGAAAAAGCAGGATAAGTTGTCTAAAGATGTTTGGATAACTTCATCAGACAATTTTGCTTCGTGGGGCGGAGGCAGTGAAGACTATCATGTGGAAGAACTTAACAAATTGATTAGAGCCGTTGATTATATTTCGATGCATACATATCCTATGCACGATACACATTACAATCCGGTTTTCTGGGGTGTAAAGGAAAATCAACAGCATTTGACAGACAAGGAAAAGATTGATACTGCAATGCAAAGAGCCTTAAATTATTCAATGACACAGTATAACAGCGTAGTCAGTTATATGAAATCTATTGGCGTGAATAAACAGGTTCATATTGGCGAAACGGGTTGGGCAACTGTATCAAACGAACACTACGGAAATGATGGCGCTAAAGCAACAGACGAATACAAATCGGCTGAATTTTATAAGTTAATGAGGTCATGGACCAACAAGGCAGGCATTACTTGTTTCTATTTTGAAGCTTTTGATGAAAACTGGAAAAACAGTAGCAATCCATTAGGTTCAGAAAATCATTTTGGGTTAATAAATTTACAATCGCAGGCGAAATATGCACTTTGGGATTTAGTAGATAAAGGTGTTTTTAATGGCCTTACACGAAACGGAAAACAAATAACAAAAACCTACGAGGGCAATACGAAGCTAATGTGGATGGATGTTAAAACGCCCAACAGGGTTTTTAAGAATTAGTCATGATGAAAAAGATTTATTGTGCAATTACTATTTTAAAATTTCTGATAATAACTATTATCATGTCCATTTCATTGTATAGTTGTAAAGAAGCAAATAATCTTAACGCTGAAGTTTATGAAACCTCTGCACAAGGAAATTCTTTAAAGAAGATTACTGAATTTTCAGAAGGTAGCAATCCTGTTGAAGTAACAATACATCCAGAAGAAAAATTCCAGACTATTACTGGCTTCGGCGGTTCCTTTACTGAAGCTTCGGCCTACCTGCTTCATAAGTTAAGCAAACTCAACAGAGAAAAAATACTACAGGCCTATTTCAGCAAAGATGGTGCGGATTATTCTCTAACACGAACGCATATAAATTCCTGTGATTTTTCATTGTCTAACTATGCGTATGCCAATGTAGCAGGTGATAAGCATCTGGAACATTTCAGTATTGAAGAAGATCGTCAGGATTTGATACCAATGATTAAAGATGCTCAGCGTATCTCGAAAGATGGCTTTAAAATCATTGCTTCTCCCTGGACAGCACCACCCTGGATGAAAGACAACAATAATTGGCGCGGTGGAAAATTATTACCCGAGTATAGGGAAACATGGGC
>JANPGE010000065.1:0-2378 GCA_031423805.1 Segetibacter sp.
AGCAACCATCGCATTAAAGAAGTAAATGCGGATACGGTCACCTTTAGCTACAAAGATTACAAGGCTGCCGGTATAACAAAGCAGATGACCTTAAGCAATGATGAGTTTGTCCGCCGCTTTGCGCAGCACATACTGCCACCACGATTTGTGCGCATCCGGCACTATGGTATACTCAGCAGCAGTTGGAAACGAGGCAAGCTACAGGCATTGCAACAACAGCTAAAGGTGCCAATTACCAATACTCCCATCAAAACTCTATTGCGCAAATGCCCTTGTTGCAAAACCGGTACACTGATAGCACAGGAAAAATTTGGCAGCCGAGGACCGCCCAAAAAATATTTAATGAAAAAACAACCTGCGCCTGTTAGTTAATACAAATGGGTAGGGGCACTTATGTGCCAATGACAAAATAATAAGCAATGATGATCAAAAATGAGCCGTATTATTTGATTACTCCGCCCTACACCGGCACTCCGACTGCCTAATTACACAAGGCAAACACCCCGACAAATCCATAAGAACACTTACTGCACGGCTACCGAAGGTTTCGTTCAACACCGGTTTCATTTCTTGCCCGTTGGGCAAAACGAAACCTTAGTTATTGTGTGCTGTTTTTCTTCACCCTTTAAAATTAAAACTGTTTATGAATAGTCAAAAATTCAAAGTTAATGTTGCCCTTGGTTTGTCAATATTTGCACTATCAGTCCAGATAGGGTTAATAGTGTGGCAACTATGAAAACAATTATAGCAATGTTTGCTCTTCTTTTTGTAGCACTATAATCAGCGTTTTGATTTTTTAAAAATTTTGTTTCTTGACAAAGTTTCTCTCTTTCAAGATATTTTCGTTTAAATTTTTCAATATCACCATGTTCAATTGAGGACATAAATAGAGTTTTAAGTTACGAAGTAATTGCTCCAATTAATAAAGCAACCCAAGCAATAATAGCTAAATATCCTAAAAATCCAGCTTTACCAGCTAAAAAATCTAAGAACCAAAATGGACCAAGTAAAAGTGCTAAAATCAAATACATAACTAATGCAGCAATAAGCATAATGATAATGTTAAAAAATTAAAATTTATATGTCTACAGATAATGAATTAAATATAAAATATTCCGCAAAGTTTAAAGACAGTGAAGAAAGTGAACTCTTTGATGTTTGGAATTTAGTCCTTAAAAGGGGGCAAAGAATAAACATTTTGGATTTAGAAACAGGGAAAACTGTTTTAGTTGATTTAGATTATCTTAACCATTACGGCGTTCTCCAGTAAATAATTCTTTAAATTTTTGAGGGTAAGGCTTTATGTTACCCAACATACTGTCAATCTTAGCTTGTGTCAAAAAGTTTCTGTTAATCCTTAAATCAGGTGATAACATAAAAATGGCAGATTGTCCAATTTCTTTCTTTTGAAATTCAATTGTTGGAACATTACAAATTTGAAAGTCAAGAAATTTTACATGACTTGGAGGTGTTGTTTCATAAGTCAATGATTGTTGACCTGTGTCAACCCAAATAAACAAAGCTGGAAGAACAAAAGGAATATCATCTTCATCTACAACGTACATGATATAATCGTTTGGATATTCAATCCTGTTGGGAAAGAAAATGTAATTTGGAAATTTAAGTCTGTTATGAATTAAATCGTGTCCTTCTAAAATTCCTTGTGGCATAATTATAGTTTTTAGGTTTAAAAAATAAAGTTATAAAGTCTTGTTTAATGTCGTGTTTATAAAATAGCACACAACGATTGCCCGCTTGCCGTTGTTGGGGTATTTCATGTTCCTTCAGCCCGAACTTCAGCCCAATAGCGAACAGATGCCGAAGATAAAAACAAAAGCTGAAACATGAACTTCAAGCCCGAGCAAAAGCACAATAATGAGATGCTGTTGATTGCTCCAACTTCCTGCCCCAATAACGGCAAACGGTTTGTTGAACTAAACCTTCGGTAGCCTTCCGCACTATCCGAAGGTGTTAACTTAGCACAAACAAATTCAAATTTATGGCAACGAAAAAAAATCGCCGGAAGCAGTAAGGTATAACAAGTACCTCAACCGTGCGTGTCGTGAAGTTACAGGTTTTGAAGCATTACTTGAGCGCTTTGAGCGCAACATCTCCATTCTTGGCAGAAGTCAACGAACGTTTGACAATTACAGCCGTCATGTGGCCGCTATGGCGCTTCACTTTCAGTGTCTGCCTACCGAGCTCGATCCCGAGCAGGTCAAAGACTATTTGTACGAGTTGCAGCAACGCAGCAACACCCCTTCTCAAACTTATTTCAAGCACACTGTTTATGGCTTACGTTTCCTGCTCAAAACAGAAGGGCTTCCCTACGGACATTTGCATCTTCCTTCTATTGCACGGGCAGAAAAACTGCCTGT
>JANPGE010000066.1:0-41433 GCA_031423805.1 Segetibacter sp.
ATTGCACACTTTCACATTGTAATGGGTGTAGCCGGTATGTTTGGAATGTTCACAGGTATTTATCATTGGTTTCCTAAAATGTTTGGCCGTTACTTGAATAATACACTTGGATATATCCACTTTTGGGTAACCTTTGTAGGAGCATATCTAATATTCTGGCCTATGCACTACGAAGGTTTAGCTGGTATGCCACGTCGTTATTATGACTTTTCTAACTGGGAAAGCTTTAAAATGTTTCAAGGAGTAAATGTATTTATTTCTATTGTTTCAATGGTTGTCTTTGCAGTTCAATTGTTATTCCTTTTTAATTTCTTTTACTCCATGTATAAGGGTAGAAAAGTTACTTCACAGAATCCTTGGGAAGCTACAACTTTGGAGTGGACAACACCAATTCATCCCGGGCATGGTAACTGGGTTGGTGAAATTCCTGAAGTTCATCGTTGGGCTTATGACTATGGAAAAGATGGCCATAGTTTTATTCAGCAGACAACACCAATAGGGGCAGACGAAAAAGAACAGCATTAATCTACTTATTTTGGTAATTAATACATGCTATTTAATAGGCAGTGATAATTAATTATCCGGTAAGGGAAATAAAAATAAAAATGCCCTGAATCATTCAGGGCATTGCTTTTAAAAAAAGTAGGAGATCATTACTTTGGCTACAATGAGTACAACGGGTGATATATCGGGTAGTTACAGAGTTGCTGCCAAAGTGAAGGATTACTTTCAATTGATAAAGTTTACATTAAGCTTTACAGTTGTTTTCTCATGTGTGATTTGTTATTTGCTAGCACCCGGCATTGCATACAATTTTAAAATGATTGTTTTGCTTTTTACTGCGGGAATGTTAGTTACGGGTAGTGCAAATGCAATTAATCAATCTGTTGAAAAGGATACGGATGCAATGATGAAGCGGACAGGTAAAAGGCCTGTTGCTGATGGTAGAATGACTCAGAAAGAGGCTTATACATTTGGATTGTTTTCCGGACTGATTGGTGTTTGGATGATGTGGCAGTTCTTTAACATAGAGTCGGCATTGTTATCGGCGATTAGCTTGTTTTTGTATGCGTTTATTTACACGCCACTTAAAAAAGTAAATTCAATAGCAGTATTGGTTGGCGCATTTCCCGGAGCTTTACCTTGCCTAATTGGGTGGGTTGCAGGTACAGGAGTGTTCAGCGCAGGTGGTTGGATATTGTTTGGAATTCAGTTTTTATGGCAATTTCCGCATTTTTGGGCCATAGCGTGGGTAGCACACACTGATTATTCAAAAGCTGGATTTAAACTTTTACCGGCCGATAAAGGACCAACCAAGTTTACTGCATTGCAGGCAGTAATGTATTCGGTACTTATGATTCCAGTAGGTATTTTACCATACAGTTTTCATATATCTGGAATGGTCAGTTTATGGATTGTATTGGCTGCAAATATTTTTATGGTAGCACAATCTGTAAGGCTGTATATAGATATGGATGTAAAAGCAGCAAGGAGGGTAATGTTTAGCAGCTACATTTATTTACCAATTGTATTGTTGGCGTTGCTAGCCGACAAAACTTTTTAGTTTTTTTGAATTTTTTAAATGAAGGTTTATAGTATGAGTATGGCATTAGTAAGTGATCAAAACAGAAGAAAAGTACACCCCCATAAGTTTACTTTATGGGTGGCAATGGCTAGTATACTGATGATGTTTGCTGGTTTTACAAGTGCGTATATTGTGAAACGCAGCGATACAAATTGGCTGGAGTTTAAATTGCCGCCTGTTTTTTGGTATTCTACTGTCGCTATTTTATTGAGTAGTTTGACCGTTCAGCTAGCTGTGGTCTCATTTAAGAACAGGAATATGGCTCGTTACAGAATGTTTATTACTGTTACAGCATTATTGGGTTTTTTATTTATCGGGTTGCAGTTGGTCGGTTTCAATTATCTTCAATCCCACGGGGTTCAATTGATTGGCGCTAATAGTAACCCTTCAGCCTCATTCTTAGGGGTAATTACCGGTGTACATATTCTCCATGTTGTTGGAGGAATTGTAGTGATGACGGTAATGTTTGTAAGGGCATACAGCAGACGAATAAAAAGTTATAATGTAGTGCCAATAGAAATAGCAAGCACTTATTGGCATTTTGTAGATGCAATATGGATTTATCTTTTTGTATTTTTTAATGTTGTCAGTGGTTAGTTCTAAGTGTTCAACTATTTCATTTTCATATTACCAAAAGAAATAGAAGTTTTTAGAGGTTTAGAAAAGGAAAAATAAAATACTTGAACTGACATAAAAAGATTGTTTTTTTACCGAATGTTCGCTTAAGGCGAATAAATTTGCAATACCAAACATAAACAGAACATAATGGAAACAACAGCAATTTCAGCTAATACTAAATGGTGGAACGGAGGTAAGAGTCCGTTTAATGTAGAGTACGGCAAACTGATGATGTGGTATTTTTTAATGAGCGATACTTTTACTTTTGGGGCTTTCCTGATTGCATATGGTACCGTTCGTTTTTCAAGTACAGGATGGCCTGACCCAAATGAAGTCTTTAGGTCTTATCCTGGTGCGGCCGAAGGTGCACATGCACCTCTTGTGTTTGTTAGTATTATGACTTTTATCCTGATTGTTAGTTCGGTAACTATGGTGTTAGCCGTACATGCAGGGCATGAGCGTAAAAAGAAAGAAGTTGCCAAATACCTTATATGGACTATCATTGGTGGATTAGCATTTTTAGGCTGTCAGGCCTGGGAGTGGAATCACTTACACCACGAAGGGGCATGGTGGGGGAGTAATCCTTTTTTAAATAGCGACGGAACTGCAAGTACAACTAACTTCACAAACTTCTTTTTTACCATAACAGGTTTTCATGGTTTCCATGTGTTTTCCGGGGTGATAATTAATGTTATTATGCTGATTATGACATTGGTTGGAACTTTTGATAAGAAAGGACATTACCTGATGATTGAAAAGGCTGGTCTATACTGGCACTTTGTAGATCTTGTCTGGGTTTTTGTATTTACCTGTTTTTATTTACTTTAATCTTAAAATTAAATTTACCAAAGCAATAATATGGAACATTCAACAACTTACGAAGCTAATGCGGTTCATGATAACCATGGTGGAACAAAGGAAATATGGCGCACATTCTGGATTTTGCTTATTCTTACTCTGGTAGAGTTGGCTTTGGGATTTTGGATGATTGGCATGCCTCATGGTGGTTTAAGATTAGCAATTAAAGGTTCAATTATCATACTTATGATGGCTAAGGCTTTTTATATTGTATCTTACTTCATGCATCTGGGATCTGAATTAAGAAACTTAATAATGACGATAATAGTTCCACTTGTTTTTTTGCTATGGGGAATTGCAGCTTTTTTATATGAGGGCAATTCTTATAAAAGAAATAGAATAAGATATGATAAGTACCAAAAAGAATCTTCGCAAATGAAAGTTGAGCCAAAGGCCGAAGAGAAAATTGAAGAAAAGAAACCTGGTGCGTTGGAACAATAGTTTTAGAAATTTTCAATCAAAAGAATTTTAAAATAATATGGCCATCGCAATACTGCGATGGTTTTTTTATGATTGCACTTTTGGCAATTCATTTCAGACAAACTACTAATTCATAGGAGATTGTTTTATTAGAAAAACAAAAAAAGATGACTAAGAAGGCGGGTATTGCATTGTTTATTGCATTTTTCATTCCTGTGGTATGTTATTTTATTATAAAAACTGCAAGTGATGAGGCTGTAGATATGCCAAGGAAATATTTGGTAGACTCCATAATGAGTAAAACTGTAGATGGTAAAACTACCACAGATACAGTTTGGCATAAAACTGCTAATGTAACTTTAGTTAATCAATTAGGCGATACAGTTAGTCTTTATGATATTCAAAACCGAATAATTGTCGCAGATTTCTTCTTTACAAGATGCCCGATCATTTGCCCTACTATGACAAGTAATATGGCAAGGTTGCAACAATCATTTTCTCATTTTAATAAAGGCCGAAAAGTAATTGATTCATCTATTGTTCGATTTTTATCTTTTAGCATAGATCCGGAAAGGGATTCTGTGGAAGCGCTTAAGAATTATGCCGATAAATACCATGTAAATCATGATAATTGGTGGATGCTTACAGGTCCCAAAAAAACAATTTATGACTTTGCACTTAACGAAATGAAACTTGGTTTGGTAGATGGTGAAGGAGTAGACACATCATTTATTCATACCCAAAAATTTGTAGTATTGGATAAAGACTATTATGTAAGGGGATATTATAATGGGTTAGACACTGCATCTATAGCTGCTTTGGCTAAAGATATTGGATTGTTGATGCTGGAAAAAGACAGAACTAAAAAGAGAAATATTTTTACAGAGTAATAAACCAACTCACATTATAAGTGTAGTTATTATAGTTCTTCTTCAATAGAAGTTATTCGCTAACTTTTAAATAACTTTTAAAAACAATTATGTTACAAGCATCAATACAAAAAAATGACAAAAAGGCTTATTGGCTAATTAGTATATTTTCCGTTGTAGTTTTCGCCGCGGTAGTTGCTTTGGGCAAGTTGAAATTTAATATTCCCGTAAGTTTTGATGTTCACATTTTTGCTAAAATAAATGCATTGCTTAACAGCGGTGTAGCTCTATTGTTAATAGCAGCCTTGTGGGCTGTAAAGAGTAAAAAATATTCGCTTCATAAAAAAATGATGATGACAGCGATGATTTTATCTATTCTTTTTTTGGTATCCTACATTGCGCACCATTTGCTTGCAGGCGATACACGGTTTGGGGATATTAATCATGATGGGATAATAACAGATGATGAAAAGACCCAATCCGGAACGATGCGTTATCTATACTTTCTGCTACTGATAACTCACATTACTTTGGCTACTTTTATTTTACCCATAATATTACTTACGGCTTATCGTGGATTAACAGGAGAATGGGAAAAGCACCGGAAACTGGCAAAATATACCTGGCCGCTATGGTTATATGTTGCAATAACAGGACCTGTAGTCTATTGGATGATTAACCCATATTATAGTTGATTGGGCAACAAAACCAATTCTCCGTTTTTATATACCGGTAGTACATTGGCAATATTTTCCGTTACACAATATTCAAGGTCTTTCTCGAGTCCGTATGCTGAAAGCCTGTGCCAATGTGTTGTAAGGCGGATAAACTGAAACAAATCTTTGTGATGAAGTTTATACATTTCTTCTGCCATTAAGCTTGCATCGTCATGTATTGTAAAATGCTGCTTGATTCGGCTAACAACTGCCCCTGCAAATAATGTATCCTCAAGGTTAAATCTGTCTTTCCATGCAGAACAGCCCAGGATTACATTTTTACCCTGCGAAATCAGATGATCACATACGCTTCCAAGATTGATAAATGAGCCTGTAATAACCTCTGAACATCCGTTATCTAATGCCATATGAAGTAGCTTTGTTCCATTTGTTGTAGTGATGACAAGCGTTTTGCCTTCAATAAATGCTCTTGAGTATTCTGTTGGGCTGTTACCGTATTGCAATCCTTCTATCACCTTTCCATCTCTTTCACCTGCGGTAATGGCACCCGGTATAGATGATCCAATTGATTTACATTCTTCTACTCCTGCTACGGGGATTACCCTTGTTGCGCCATTATATAATGCTGTAGCAATGGTAGAGGTAGCCCTAAACACATCGATTATAACTACGATGGTATTTTGTAAATTATATAAATCTAATAGTGCGGGTGAAAGCACAGTGAATAATGTTGGTTTTGGATGCATAATGGCAAAGATAATATCCTCAACCATTAGGGTTTAATTAGAATGTAAATGATTTGGGGTTAAAAGCTTTTTATTATCTTTTTTAATAAGGTACAAAAGGATGAAATATTTCAAATCCAAAATCCGTTTTTGTAATAAATCATTTACTCGTCTGAAGAAAATGATAATAATTCTTGTAAACTATAAATTCCACTATGAAAAAAACTTATCTGCTTTTACCATTCCTGCTCCTATGGATATATACTGTTGCACAAAAAAATGATCCTGCTGTAAATCTGAAAAAAATTGAAAAAAAAATTATAGCAGAAGGTGTTAGTCTTTATCAATTAGATATGGCTGCAACAATAGGAGTAAAGATTTATTCACACGATTTTCCGGATTTAGTTGAAAATACAATGGGGTATTTTTCATATAAGGAAGGTAGTTTTTACAAGTGTGTTTTTTACAATAAACTTGCTGAACCACAAATTTTGTCAACAATTAGTTTTGATTCATTGTTTAATCTGAAAAGAGTGGCTATTAATACCACATTGCGACCTATGAATTTTCTTGAAAAAGATTTATTCAATATGAGGGAACATGCTATAGATGATATAAAAAGGGATACAACATTTTATAAACTTTATAGCTATACCAGTACAACATTAATACCCCTTATAAGTGCTGAAAGTAAAAGGGTGTATGTAATAACAAAATCAGATGATTCTACGACTGTTATTTTTGGAAATGACTACCAAATAGACTTTGACAACGCAAATTATATATCAAGTCGCAAACTGTTGCACAACGAATTTGTGACTATTGAGGCTGCTTCAAAAGACCCTTATGTAGATGAAAACCTTGAAGGTGTTATGCATAAGCATACTGCTGAATCAGGGGAATTTATGACCCCAACAGATGTTTGCATATTGTTACTTTATCAGAAAAAAAACAGGTGGGGTCATCATGTTGTAATGGGTCAAAACTATGTATCAGTTTGGTATTGTGATAATAATGAACTGGAAACGGTTACTAAAAAAACATGGTTAAAATACAACAAACCTGAAAAAGAAACTAAAGAGAAAGAGAAAAATGTAGCCGGTACTACAAAAGAATAGAAGGTGGTAGGTCTTATTTTGTTATACAGCAACAAATCTTATCCCTTTTTCTTTTTGTATTTTATCTCTACGCTTACAACGCCATCATTTACCATAGCTATTTTTTGTGCCGCAGTCTTACTAAGATCAATAATTCTGCCGGTAACAAAAGGACCCCGGTCGTTAATGCGAACTTTAACAGTCTTTCCGTTCTTTAAATTCTTAACCGTAACCTTTGTGCCAAAAGGGAGAGTCTTATGCGCAGCAGTATTTTTAGATTGATCAAATATTTCTCCGTTTGCAGTTTTTCTTCCTTCAAACTTGTCAGCATAATAAGTTGCTTTGCCGCTTTCAATTATATTTCTACCGCATGATGTTGCAAAAACTGAAATGAGGATTAAAAGGGAGTATAAAATTTTCATACTCAAAATTATATCTGACTAAGTGCTTATTTACCGCAGGTGGATTAATAATTGTTACTCAAAAAGCAATGCACAAAAGGATTGGCCGATTAGATTCAAATTAGGTTTATATGGGAGTGAAAATACTTCGCCCTGATTATTCGAGTCGGCCTTTTGGTGTGCCGTTTTTCCAGGCTGTATTAAGGTTTTCAAATTCTTTTAAGTCTGCTTCTGAAAATGCTGTCAATTTCATTTCTTTTAAGTCGGGTTGTCCGGCATTAACCCACGCAGTGTACCAAAAACTTGCCACAGATGCAATAGACATACGCATTCTTCTTTCAACCATGCCGCCTAGCATTCTGTCATAAGCGGTAGTAAATTCAGTAGAATATTGCCGAACTAATTTTCCATTTCTCTCTTCAAAAGCATATTTTTTATCGGCAGAAATTCTTTTACTTAATTCAGCTTCGTAGCGTAATACAGTATCAGATGCTGCACCACTTTCTAACACACGGGCCCAAACATAATCTGATTGTTTATCTATATAGATTGCTTTACCAACAATAAAGTCAAATTCTTTTTCAGCTAATAATTCTGGCACCCGGCTTTCCCAAAAACCATGTATGCCTTTCTGATTAGAGTGTTGACCATCGTGGTTACTGCTCGCATGAAGGGGTACATGTGAGTCGGCAATATAATGGCCAATTTCGGCAGCCAGTTTTAATATTTTAGCCTGGTTTTTTTCTTTAAATGCATTGGTAAGCCGTTGTTCCATTATCTGTATCCACCACGGTACAATACCGTTTGCAACTATAGTATCTTCTGAATATTTTTTTACTGCATCGTCATATTTTCGTGGCAAATCAGGATAAGGATATTTACCATAATTATCCATATCAATATAATGCTTTGGAGCCTCCGACGCAACTGCATAGCGCCGCATATCAGGGTCAACGGCATGATCAGTAAGAAACTGAATGTTGGGTTTAAACAACACCATCATTTCTGGTGGCAGCAGAAACACGGCATAGTAATTTATTTTCTGGTGCCCAAAGAAACCCCAACAAAAACTTTTAAGCGTAATTGTACTAAAAACAACCAGCAGCAATATTTTTTTTACAGACATCATTATTGAATTATTACATTTTCATGTTGACCACTTATTTCTGCAACACCCCCACTTAATACAAACTTCATAGCCTCGGTTGATGAAATATGGTTGAGCATTTTTACCTTCTCCTTAGGCACAATATATACAATACCGCTGACAGCATAACTGTGGGGTACATACACTACCACATGATTTTCCACGCCAAACTTAAGGGTATCAGGCTGTGTCATAAATCCAAGGCGCCATACATCAGCAGAATCTACATTCACCAAAACAGGTTTGTCAAATTTTCTTTTTTCGCCTGCAAAGGCTTCAATAAATTCTTTTACTGAAGTATAAATGAATTTTATTCCGGGTGTCCGTTCCAGCACATGGTCAAGAAAGTCAACCATTTTACCTACAAAAAACGAGGTAGAAAACCAACCGACCAAAACTATGAAAACAAAAATGATAATGAAACCTACACCCGGTATTTTTTGCACATTTCCATAAGCATCTACCTTAAAATAAAATGGGAAAATGGTACGGATAAGGTTGGGCAGGATGTTATCTATATAGCTAAATAAAGAAATAACAGCCCATATAGTAATGCTGATAGGGGCCAAAATAAGGATGCCCTGCGCAAAATAATTCAGAATTTTTCGCCACCGCCACCGCAAAGGATCCTTTACATTCAACTGCATACAGTAAAAGTAAGCGAAATTGTCAAGTTTGAAAAAGTGATTCATTCATCTTAACATGTTCACAATTCTATTATTGAACTATCTATTAAATCCAGATTAATTGAACCACCAACTCAATTCAACTGAAACTGCTGATTTTTCAAAATCTCTTCATCTTCTTTTACTTTCAGTTCCCATTGCCATGCAGTATGCATCATTTCTTTGAGGTCATATTTTGTTTGCCAGCCAAGTGCGGTTAGGGCGTAGTTGTTATTTGCATAAATGGCTACCACATCGCCGGGGCGGCGGGGGCCTATTTTGTAATTTAATTTTTGGCCACTCACTTCTTCAAACATTTTAATGGCTTCCAGCACTGTAACGCCATTGCCAGTACCAAGATTAAAAACATCACAATCAGTTGCATTTTTTCCATTGATGAGATATTGCAGTGCCAATGTATGTGCATGCGCAATATCGGCTACGTGTACATAGTCACGTACACAGCTACCATCCCGTGTTGCATAATCATTTCCAAAAACAGTCATTTGCGGCAGTTTGCCAATAGCTGTTTGTGTAATGGCGGGTACCAAATTGGCGGGCTTACCTAATGGCAATTCACCAATCAATATAGAAGGATGCGCACCTACGGGATTAAAATAGCGCAGTAAAATTGCTTTCGCTGCCAATGCTTTTACAACGTTTTTTATAATTTCTTCACCCATTTGCTTGGTACTGCCATAAGGGGATTCTGCAGGTTTTATAGGTGACTGTTCTGTTACAGGAATATTGTCGGGGTTGCCATAAACGGTGCATGAAGAGGAAAATACAAAATGCGGCACCTCAAATTCCTCAACACACTTCAACAGGTTGATGAGGGAGAAAAGATTGTTTTCATAGTACATTAGCGGCTCGGCTACAGATTCGCCTACAGCCTTGTATGCGGCAAAATGTATTATACCGGCTATGTCTTCATTTTCCTGAAAAACTGCTCGGGTATCGTTGTAGTCAGCTAAATTAACTTTGTAGTTCTTTACTTTTTTGCCTGTAATTTTTTCAACACCATCTAACAGGTATTTGGTACTTCGGCTGTTGTCGTCTATTGATATTACATCAAATCCGTTTTGCAACAAATCTACAATGGTATGCGAACCTATATAGCCACAACCACCGGTGACAAGTATTTTTTTCATAAAAACAAATAGATTATCGAAATAAAGGTCATTTACAAAAATAAGCGCAAATGAACGTTAACAACGATATTAATATGAGTTTATTTTATTAATAACTTCATAAGGAAGAAAAACAAAGCAGCCATCAGCCCGCTGATAGGAATAGTAATTATCCATGCCCAAAGCAAACTAACAGTTACGCCCCATCTTACAGCAGATAGCCTTTTGGTAGCGCCTACACCTATAATTGAACCTGTAATGGTGTGAGTAGTACTTACAGGTATTTTAAAATGCTCTGTCATGAATAAGGTAATGGCACCGGCTGTTTCTGCTGCAACACCTTCTAACGGCGTTACCTTAGTGATGCGGGTTCCCATGGTTTTTACAATTTTCCAACCTCCGCTCATTGTGCCCAATGCAATAGCTACAAAGCAAGAAATAGGAACCCAATCGGGAACAGATTTAAAATCGGGAATATAATTGCTTGCAATCATTGCTGCACCTATAAGTCCCATCACTTTTTGGGCATCATTGCCACCATGGCCTATGCTGAAAGCTGCAGATGAAACCAATTGCAGCCGTTTAAACCATTTTTCTGCTTTGTAGGGGTTAGCTCGTTTGCAAAGCTGAACAATGAGTATTGTTATGAAAAATGCTATTATCATTCCAATAAAAGGTGCAATAAATATGAAACTGATAATAGGAATAACTTTAGATGCATTAACTACAGAAAAGCTTTGGTAATGCGCTACAGCAGCACCTATAAGCCCACCTATAAGTGCATGTGATGAACTGGAGGGTATACCAAACCACCACGTAACTAAATTCCAGACAATTGCGGCAAGCAGCCCGGCAAAAATTACATACAAAGCCAGCGGATCTCCGTTTTGAAGGGTTACGCTTTTAGATATGGTGTTGGCAATCCCAAACCCACCAACAATATATTTTGAAATGAAAAAGGCAGAAAAGTTGAAAAATGCTGCCCAAACTACTGCCTGTACAGGAGTAAGTACTTTGGTTGAAACTATTGTAGCAATGCTGTTGGCAGAATCATGAAAACCATTGATGTAGTCAAAAATGAAAGCAAATATGATGATTAGTATCAGTAAAATTGACATAAGTATTTTTTAAGCTTAAACAAATGCAGATGGTCCCTTATGCATACTTAACAATAATAGATTCTATTACATTTGCTGCATCTTCACACTTATCAGTTACCAATTCTAATACCTGATAAATTTCTCTTCTTTTAATGACTTCCTTAAAATCATTTTCCTGGTTAAAAAGTTTTTCAATGCTTAGGTCAAAAATATCGTCGGCCTGATTTTCAATATCATTTACCCTTACGAGGGCTTCAGTTATTTTGCGCAGGTTTTTCATATCACGAAGTTCAGCCACTGCACTCTGTACATATATGGTTCCTTGTTCTATTAATTCTACCATTTTTTGAATCCCGGGATCATTTGGGTTTACCCTGTAGAACATAATTTTTTTGGCGGATGAATATATATAGTCGGCTATATCATCTAATGCAGAAGCGAGGTAGTGGATGTCTTCTCTGTCAAATGGGGTTATGAAGTTGCGCCCCAATTCTGTAAATATCTTGTGGGTATGGTCATCGTTCAGGTGCTCAAGGTCTTCTAATTGTGTAGTAAGTGAAGCACGTTTATCTACATCCGTTTCATTAACCAGTTGCTTTAATACCGCACCCATTATCCTTACCGTTTCAGCCACTTCTTCAAACAAGTTATAAAAAATCTTGTTTTTTGGCATAAACAACTTCCCGATAGAATTTAATCCCATGATTCAAATATTTAGGCAAAAATAGACTTATGCTGTGTTCCACCATCAGGTAACATTTCCTTAATAATAAGATAACATTGATTTAATGGGAATTTTTGTATAACCAAATTGAATTATCCCTTAAAGTTCTCCTTTATATGCGAACCATCGCAATAGGGTTTGTTAGAAGAAAATCCGCATCGGCAAAATGCTGTAACCTTATGTTTTTGCGTTTCATCCCCGTTTTGGTCTTTTAAGGTGATATTGCCATACACCATTAATGGCCCGTTTGGCATTACTTCTATTCTGGTATCAGTAATTATAGTTGATGGTTGTTCCTCCTGGTCATTATAGAAAAATGATAAAGCGCCACTTGGGCATTTATTAACCTGCTCTATTATTTTATCAGTACCTGCTCCATCGATATTTATCCAGGGTTTTTCCCTTGGGTCGAATACTGTAGGCAAGCCTGTTGCTTCTTTCCAGCAAATTGTGGAATGTATGCAAGACCCTGGTTTCCAAACAATGGTTATTTCTCCATTGCTGTATTTTTTTGTTAAGTTATCAAGGTTCATCTTAATGGTTTTAGTACGTCATTGTAATCAGGCATAGTTTCAAAGACATGTTTAGCAAAACTGCAAAGCGGCAATATTTTTATTTCTTGTTTTCGTGCAAACTCTACTGCAAATTTTAGAATATTTTTCCCTACTCCATTCCCTTCTAACTTTTCATTCACTTCAGTATGGTCTAAGGAAATTAGTTTTTGATCTAACCATGTATAAGTCATTTCTGCAATCAGCTCACCATTACTTTCAATGTAAAATAAACCGCTTTTACCATTATCCTTTTGCGAAATGTCCATACCTGGATTTATTAAAAATTAAAAAAGATTGGTCAATTTGTAATTATACAAAAATAAATAAACAACTCCCTATTCGGGTTAATCTATTATGGCAAAAATCAATTTTCAATTCATAAGAAGTCTTCAACAAAAAATAAACCTACTATAAATCTTACAGGGAAAATAATTGGACTTATTAGTCTTGATTGAAGCATTTCGTAGAGTGAAAAATCCCCTTTTTTTACCTTCCTCAATATGGGCAATCCCGTTTGTTAATATTACGGTAACACTGCGGTAACATTAAGGTAACAATTTGGTAATAATTTTGCATTATGAAAAAAATGAAGATGAGTTTTTTCTTGAGCAGAGGAATATTTACTTTATTAATATTCTCTGTGGTTACAGTTTCATTTGCTCAAAATGTTCAAAAACTAAGCGGCAAAGTTTTAAACAATAAGAATGAAGCATTAGCCGGTGTGAGTATATTGATCGAGGGTTCCAAATCAGGTACATCTACAGATGTTGAAGGTAGATTTACAGTTTCGGTTTCTGAAAAAATAATAAGCCTCACATTTAGCGCAATTGGCTATCGAGAAAAAACGGTTAACAATGTTTCGGCTTCCAAACAGGAAGAGCTATTAGTCATAATGGAGGAAGCAGGTAAAAAGCTGGATAATGTAGTAGTAACAGCCACCACTACAAAACGTGAAACAGTTAATTCTCTGATAGCTTATCAAAAAAATACAAGTACAGTATCGCAGGTAATAAGCGCAGAAGCAATAAGAAGATCACCAGATAAAAATACTGGAGAAGTTTTGAAACGTATTCCCGGCACATCTATACAAGAAGGAAAATATCTTGTAGTTCGCGGACTAAGTGACAGATACAATCAGGCAATGCTGAATGGTGTATTGCTAAGTAGCACCGAGCCTGACCGTAAAACATTCTCGTTTGACATATTTCCTTCGTCAATGATTGATAATATTATCATCAACAAATCATTCATTCCTGAACTATCAGGCGAGTGGGCAGGTGGATTAATTCAGGTGAATACAAAGGATATTCCTTCTACCAACTTTCTAAATGTACAGGCAGGAACAGGATTTAATTCTCAAACAATAGGAAGTGATTTCTATACTTACAAAGGTGGTAAATATGATTTTCTGGGAATAGATGATGGCACAAGGGCTTTGCCTGCTACTATGCCAACAAAGTCGGCATATAACAGTATTGGAAATGGGGCAGAAAAAACTGCTTTTGGTAAACAGTTTCAGAACATTTGGTCAGCAGAAAAAACATCTTCCAATTTTTTACCGGCACTCAACAAAACGTTTCAGATAAACGGTGGTTTCAATAAGCGTTTTAAAAGCAATGTAAAACTGGGAGCTATATATGCACTTACCTATAATCAGTCTGTTAAAAGAACTGCTTTTACCAACAGGGTTTATAATGTAGTAAACAGCAACCAGGCCGACCTTAGTTTTGATTACAACAACAATAAGTACAGCAAAGATGTATTGTGGGGTGCTTTAGGAAATATAACCCTACAGTTGGGTAGCAATCATAAGATAGCCTTTAAAAATATTCTGAATGTAAATGCTACAAACTATGTAACACAACGTACGGGAAAGGACTATGAGGTTGATCAAATTAATGGTGAGAATATAAAAGCAACAGAACTTGCACTTAAAACAAATACATTTTTCAATACACAGGTAAGCGGCGATCACAACTTTCAGCAATACCGCAGTAAGTTGCATTGGTTTGGAAGCTTTACCATATTGGACCAATACATTCCTGACCAAAGAAGGATTCAGTACAATCAGGATCCTACAAACCCTAATGCGGTGTATCGTTTTCTGACTTCGGCCTCCCGATCATCTCAGCGTAGTGGCAGCCGCTACTTTGGTTCATTGAGCGATTACATTTACAATGCAGGTGGAGACCTTACAACTTCATTCAACTTTTTGGGATACAACCAAACAGTAAAAGCAGGTTATTTCTTTCAGGTAAAAGACAGGATATTTAATTCAAGACCATTTGCTATTTACATTCCTAATGGGGAAAACAAAACTTTGGAGGCACTACCTGCAGACCAGATTTTTAGAGCTGAAAATTTTGGAAATGGTTTTGACAGTAAGTTTGCTTTTAGCGAATTGTCAGGTGACCAATATCGCTATATAGCCAACTCTATTCTGAATGCAGGTTTTCTGCAATTGGATAACTCATTTACCGATAAGTTAAGAGCAACTTACGGTCTGCGTGTAGAGGACTTTGATCAAGTGATTGGCAGTATGAAACAATCTGATCGCCGCCATGTACACAGCCGTGTCACAGACTTTTTGCCGGGGTTCAACCTTACTTATAAGTTAAACAACCAAACCAATATTCGTCTGTCGGGATCGCAAACAGTCATTCGTCCGGAGTTTAGAGAGTTGAGCACATTCCAGTTCTTCGATTTTGATTTAGGAGCAACAGTAGCCGGTAATACAGCGTTGCAACGCACCAAGGTAACAAACGCAGATATTCGATATGAGTATTATCCAAGACCGGGAGAATTATTTACCGCAGGTGTCTTTTATAAATATTTCAAAAACCCGCTTGAATTGTACTTTAACCAAACAGGTGCAGGCAGCAGCAGTACTTTCAACTACATAAATGCAGACAAAGCAACCGGATTTGGTTTAGAATTGGAAATGAGAAAGAAACTTGACTTTGTAAACGCATTGCGCAACTTCACTTTCCAAGCCAACCTTGCATACATCTATAATAGAGTGCAAAGGAGAAGCTCAAAGTTAGATCAACCAATGCAGGGTCAGAGTCCTTATGTACTCAACGCCTCGTTGCAGTATGATATAGAAAAGTTGGGCATCAATACTACATTATTGTACAATCAGATAGGCGACCGTATCTTTTATGTAGGTGGTGATCAACCGCCGGTTTGGGAAGCATCAAGACCTTTATTTGATTTTCAGATTGCTAAAAAGATTTTGAAAAATGATGGCGAAATAAAATTTTCAGCATCAGACATTCTTAACCGGGTGGCCAACTTTTATCAGGATCTAAATGACAACCGTAAATACGATACTGGAGTAGATGCATTGACTATTCGCAGACAGTATGGATCAAATTTCAGTTTTACTTTTTCATATAAAATAAAATAAAGAACACAACAAACAATTCATAAAACACAGCAAATGAAAAAATTGTATGGACTA
Organism: Segetibacter sp.; assembly: GCA_031423805.1. Taxonomy (GTDB): domain Bacteria; phylum Bacteroidota; class Bacteroidia; order Chitinophagales; family Chitinophagaceae; genus Segetibacter. Next base: position 16,034 of record JANPGE010000066.1, read on the forward strand.
TTGATGGCTACTGTACTGATTACAGCCAGTTGCCGCAAGATAGAAGTGGACGGGCCAACAGTAACAACAACAAACGGTGGTACAACCACTGAAAACGTTATCCTGGAGGGCCGCATAACAGCAAACAGGACATTGAAAGCAAATTATACCTACAAGCTAAGAGGCCTTGTATATGTAACCAATGGTGCAGTACTAACTATTGAGGCAGGCACTAAAATTGTTGGTGAACTAAATAAAAACGGTGGACTCATTATAACCCGGAATGCCAAGATAGATGCAGAGGGTACAGCTTCAAATCCGATTGTGTTTACTTCTGAATCAAATACACCACAACGTGGCGATTGGGCTGGTATAATCATTTTGGGTAATGCTCCTGTTAATACTTCTTATAACGGTCAGCAAGGGGTAGGCGAAATAGAAGGCGGTGTAAACAACAGTGATGGTCTTGGGCTTTATGGAGGTACAAATCCCGCTGACAACAGTGGTATAATGAAGTATGTAAGAATTGAATATGCCGGTTACGCTTTTCTGCCAGATAAAGAAATCAACGGATTAACTTTTGGTGGTGTAGGTAATCAGACACAGATAGACTATGTAGAAGTAGCCTATGCTAGTGATGATTCTTTTGAGTGGTTTGGTGGCACTGTAAATTGCAAACACCTGATATCTTTCCGCACCCTCGATGATGATTTTGATACAGATAATGGGTTCTCCGGTAAGGTTCAGTTTGGAATAGCACTTCGCGATTCATCGGTAGCGGACATAAGCAAGAGCAACGGATTTGAAAGTGATAACGATGCCAACGGAAGTGCGTTGCTACCACAAACTGCAGCAGTGTTTAGCAACATGACTGTATTGGGTCCAAAGGTTACTGCATCAGCTATTGGAAACAGCCTGTTTCAGGCTGGTGTACTTATACGCCGCAACTCTTCTATTTCCATCTTCAACAGCATTATTGCAGGATGGCCCAAAGGAGTATTTATAGATGCAAGTAAGGGAATACCTACAGACAACAATCTGAATACAGGTACACCAACTTTGATGATACAAAACACTATAGTAGCAGGTTGTACAGATCCTGTAACATATGCAGCAAGTGCAAGCACACCTACAGGTGCAACTCCTGCTTCTATGTTGGCGTGGTATAGCACAGGTGCATTTACAAACAGTGTACTTACAACCAATGCAGCACTTGGTCTTACCGATCCGTTCAATTATGCAGCACCTGATTTTACTCCAACACAAGGCAGTGTAGTTTTAGGTGGAGCTTCATTTGCCAGTACTAAGCTAAATGGTTTAGAGCCTGTAACCTACAAAGGTGCTGTAGGCGCAAATGATACATGGTTCAAAGGCTGGACAAAATTCTAATACCGTTTTATCTTATTATTCAAAATCCCGCTTGTGAAAGCGGGATTTTTTTTGTTTTAGTTAACGGTGAACCTTTCATTAAAAGTCAAATACATGTTCAATTTTTATTTTATCGTTGCTTAACTGTAAAATTAATTTACTTAATGAAGCAACAGGAACAGCCAATGCAATTCGTTTTGTTGTCGGATCGGATGATATTGGTTGAGTAAATACTGTTTGGGTGTTATTAAAATTTGTTTTGTCAGAAGTCGGAACTAAAACTGTCAGCAAGATTGCTGAATTATTACCCGCAACTTCTTTGAATCTATGTCCATTTTTAGCAAGAGAAGTAATAGAGTTTGCAAACTTGTCGTAACGGGGAAGAAATTGCAAACTGTCATTTTCAAGCACAACAGCTGTAGTTGGTAATGCTTCATCATAAACCGTTTTTGTACCTAACCCAATCAACTTTCCGTAAACATATTTGACGGCTAATTCAGAAGTGAGAATGTATTTGCGTTCAATCTTTCTCAAGAAATTGTCGCCAACGATTGAAGTAGAAGTCCACAAGGATTTTAAACGACTCTTGAAATCAAACTCATACCAAGGTCTGTCCTTAATGAAGTCAACATAGTCCTGTGTGAACTTTGCATTGAATTTATCTTCTTCGGTTTTTACTTCATAAGTGTCTGTCATTCGTCCAATGATTTTTTCATACCATGCTTTGATTGAATACTCAACTGATGCACTTGAGCCAATTACCCAAATCATAAAATGATAGCCCGTGTTAGTTGGGAAATTATCTTTTATTTGGTCGTTTACAATTTTATAACTCTCCCAAATTTGTGCTGTGTGGCTCATAAAAGGAAAAGTAGTTGCAGTGTTTTGCTTAAAATAATTTGCTTGTTCTTCGGGACTAAAAACTAAATACCATTCAGGAAAAGTAAGAAATGTTTGGTCGGCTGGTCTGCAATCATTTTTTGGAGTAAGAGGATTTTTATTTTGAGTCAACCACTCTTTTTTTATTAACAATCCTTCGCCTGCTGCAATAGTAGTTGGATTTCTTTTTTTGAAAAAGAAAATACAAGCAGCAAAACCGATTGAACAAAGTGTAAGTATGTAAAGCCGTTTCATCTTTTACAATTTTGTGAATGATACCAATGTGTTGCCGGATGGATCTTTGTCTTGCAAAATTCTTTCTCCCGAATCCTTGAAGCCACAAGCCGAAATTATTTTACTCCACTCATCAATTGATTTGAATGATTTATATTCTGAAGAATCGGTTTCCCAGGTAACACCCAAACCTAAATTGAAAACTGTATGAACCAATGAAACGAATGTTGCCATGTCAGCAGTTTTTACATCATGGTCTCTCATAATGAACAAACCACCTTTCCTTAAAATGCGGTGAATGGATTTTATGTAACCGCCTAAGAGTTCAGGTGTGCAATGATGTAAACCAATATGACAAGTTACCAAATCAATGCTTTCGTCTGCGATTTCGGATTGGCTTATGGGTTGGTATGTTAATGGAATAAATTTTCCGATTTTAGTTAACTGTCCTCTTTCAAAAATGTCAGCAACTGAATTGTTTGGTGCAATATCGTTTGTTAAATAAATATTTCCTGAAAGCGAAATGTGTTTTCGTAACTCACTAATGTATCTCCCAGTAGAACCAATTTCTAAATACCCGTTGATTTGCTTTTTGTTGCCAAGCAACTGCAAAACCTGTTTTGCCATTTCTTTCTTTTGCTTCTTCAATGCTGGCAAAGCCAGCGTTATTTCAGAAAGGAATGGTTTTATTTTAGGCAAATTAGTTTGAACTGATTTGTAAATTTGTTCGTCATTGTTTTTCTCTTTGCTCGTAGTTGCAATGAGGTTGTGAAATTTATCTTCGGGATACAAATGAAAAATCACTTGAAGAAAACGAAAAAAATCATCACTCCATTTGGTGTTTGAAAAAACAGTTTTAAATTCTGACTTCATAGTTTATTTATTGAGTTTTTCGTCCTTCAAAATTTTTAATTTCCTTTTTTAATTCCTTCAGCAATTGTTTTTCAGATGGTAAATACAATTTGTATTCAGCCGCCAAAATTTGTTTGTTGTCTTGCGGTAATGTGAATTTTACTACAGCGTTATTTTTTGCAGCACACAATAGAATTCCGATGGTTGGTTTTTCAAAAATTTGTTTTTCAGTTCTGTCAAAATAGTTCACATACATCTGTAATTGCCCGATGTCTTGATGTGTGAGTTTTCCTAGTTTTATTTCAAATAATATAAAGCATTGCAATAAGCGGTTGTAGAAAACCAAATCAACAAAAAACTCATCACCATCTAAGTGAATTCTTTTCTGCCTGGCAACGAATGAAAAGCCATTTCCTAACTCCAATAAAAATTCTTGCAAATGAGTTATGATTGCAGATTCAACATCTTTTTCATAATAAGCAGATTCACGTTGTAGTCCTAAAAACTCAAGATACATTGGGTCTTTGATAATCTCTTTGGCTTCAACCGGGAGGCGTTTTTTATTTGCCACTGCCAACACTTTGGCTTTATCATTACTCAGCAACAATCTTTCAAATAGCTGACTATAAATTTGTCGTTCCAATTCCCTTGAAGTCCAATTATTCTTAACGGCTTCTGCTATATAAAATTTTCTTTTGTCTGCGTCTTCAATTCTTATTAGTAACTTGTATTGTGTCCAACTCAATTGCGAACGCACTGCATTCGCAATTGGAAAAGTGCAATAGAATTGCCTGATAAGCTCAAGTTGTCTCATAGAAAATCCACTACCAAACTTCGGTTGCAATTGCTCTGAAAGATAGCGGATAAGATAAGTTCCATAATCGGCTCTTACCTTACCTTTTTGTTCTTCTTTAAAAATGTGTTTTCCAATTTGCCAATACATAAGAACCCTTTGATAATCCACACTTCTGGTGGCATGTTCTCTTGCCTGTACAATAATGTTTTGTATCTCGGCAACAAATGATTTTCGTATTAATAAATTTTTAGCCATTAATAAATTCGGTTTTATAATAGGTGTCCCAAATGACATTTCTGAATTTGAAATCAGGATCAAGTTTCCTTTTTATCTCAAATAATTTATTTGCGTTTGGATATGCTTTGTGAAATTGTTCTCTTGTGGCATGTGCCTGATAAGGCAAGTAATATGAACCATTAAGAGAGGTAGCAGCATCTATTAACTCTCTTGTCCAAACTGCTACTTTGCCTTTTTCTGTTTCGTTAGTCCATTGCTTATACCAAACTACAAACGCAAATACTTCTTCTCTTGCCCAAGCTAATAAAGAACCCGAATCTGCTTTTGCATGACGAATTGAAACATTAATCACATTCACATTATGTCTGATAAAAATCTCTGCCATCAAAGAAGCGAAGTCATCAAACTTTTCTACAGGTATAAAATATTCTTGTAAAACATATGTGCTTTCTTTTCTTGATTCAGGTTCTAATTCCAAAACATCGTAACCTGCTTCATAATTTCTCCAGTGAATTTTCTTTCTCCCAAAAACTATTGGGTCAATGATATGTTCTCTTCTCCATTTCCCAAAGCTGCTTTTGCTAAATGCATTAATGAAATATCTTTCAATTGGATATGCAGCTGCAAGCGGCATCAGCCGAGTTTTCTCTGTTGGCTTTTCACTAGTTTTACTCCAACTTACTGCTCTCACAGTTTTATAAAATGGTGGATAAATATCTCCGTTGTGAAAAACAATAGCTGCGTTTTCACGAACATTGTCAAAGAAAAATTTCTTGTATTCATTGCGTTGCATTTTTTCATGGCTTCGTTTCACCGCAACATTTTCTGTTAACTCTAACTCAACATTGGCAATTACTGCGACAGCGTTATAACAACCTACACAAGCAAAAAATATTTCTGGCTTTTCGGTAGTCGAAGTGTGAACCATTTCCCCATTTGCTAAAATTACATCTAAAGATTTTACTGAAAGTATTACTGCCCCCAATCCGATATATCTTCCATGACAATTTACACTCAATGCACCACCAACAGTAAAGTTGGCGTATGTCTGCATAATTTTAATACTCAAATTGTATTGGTCAACATGGTGCTGAATGTCGCACCAACGAGTGCCTGCCTGAACTTTTATAATTTTCTTTTCAGCAGAAAATTCAAGCACTTTGTTAAACCTTCTCATGTCAATATGAATGCAATGAGGGCTTGCCGTTTGTCCTCCCATGCTAAATCTTCCACCGCCAATACAAACGGGTTTGTCTGCCGTTTTGATAATGTTTTGTAGTTCTTCAATTGTTTGTGGGGTTTCAACTTTTTCAACAAGAACTGGATTGAGTTGTATCACATCATTCACAATTCTCTCTCCAGTTTTCAAGTGTGGAATCATTTCTGCGTCTCCGTTTTTGAAATAGTCAGGTGCAGAATTGGGAACAACTCCAAATACGTTTGATGTGATATTTCCTTTTTTGAACCCTAAAAAGAAAATCAAAACCAATGGTCCTACAACGGGAATCATTATTAGCCAAATAAATAAACCTGTTCGGTTGCTGTCATGAAGTCGCTTTTTGGCGGTTGCAAACAAAGCCCAAAACAATAGAGGATAAAGAACCAAGGTAGCAGTATAAGAAAAGATAAATTCAAGAAAGTTGAACAGTACATAAAATGTTGACCAAATAAAAATGGAAGCAACCCAATAAGTCTTGCGGTTTATCCTTCCTCGGGTTGTGAAAAGTAAATAGCTTACTGGTAATTTATCTTTTATTTGCATTAAAGTACTTCTTCTTGAGTTTGTCTTAAAAATAGGGTGATTAGAATTTTCTTAATTGAGAATTCGAAAATTAATAATTTTTATTTGTTTCCATGTTTTTAAATGAATTCACACCCCCAATTGATAAGCGGTAAACAACACAACTCATTACCACCTAAATTTGCCGGTAATAAAATAGTCTTGCATGAATAAAGTTGCAATTGTAATTGCTTCGGCATTATTTTCATTAAGTGCTTTACAAAGCAAAGCGCAGTTTACGGCATTTCCTAAAAATGATAACTGGAAAAAAGTCTATCGTCCGGCTGCAGAAAAGGTGAATGACCTGGTGCATACTAAACTGGATGTCAAATTTGATTTTGCCAAGTCATATATGTACGGCAAAGCATGGATAACCTTAAAGCCACATTTCTACGAAACTGACAGCCTTCGACTTGATGCTAAAGGAATGGAAATAAAGCAGGTGGCAATGATGAGCAATAGTAAACAACTGACCCCGTTGCAATATAACTATGAAGATAAAATGCAGTTGGTCATAAAGCTTGACCGTACTTATAAAAGCACCGAAAACTATACCATTTGCATTGATTATACTGCCAAGCCTGATGAACTGAAAGCACAGGGTAGCGCAGCAATTCGTGATGCTAAGGGGTTGTATTTTATTAATCCTAAAGGAACAGACAAAAACAAACCTACCGAAATATGGACACAGGGCGAAACGGAAGCATCGTCTGTTTGGTTTCCTACTATAGATAAACCCAATCAGAAAACTACCGAGGAAATAAATATGACAGTGCCGGCAAAATATGTCACACTTTCAAATGGTTTGCTAACTCTGCAAAAGAAAAATGCTGATGGTACAAGAACCGATACCTGGAAAATGGATTTACCTCATTCGCCTTATTTGTTCTTTATGGGTGTAGGGCAATTTTCAATAGTTAAAGACACTTACAAGGGCAAAGAAGTAAGCTATTATGTAGAAAAAGATTTTGAGAAAGTTGCCCGTAAAATATTTGGTCTAACGCCTGAAATGATGGCTTGCTTTTCTAACAAACTTGGGGTGGAATATCCATGGCCAAAATACGCACAAATGGTTGGCCGGGAGTATGTGAGTGGTGCAATGGAAAATACTTCAGCAACACTACATTCAGAATATCTGCAACAAAATGCCCGTCAGCTTACCGATGGTAACAAGTATGAAGAGTACGTTTCTCATGAATTGTTTCATCAGTGGTTTGGTGATTTGGTTACCGCCGAAAGTTGGGGTAATCTTACCGTAAATGAAAGCATGGCCAATTTTGGGGAAATCATTTGGGATGAATGTAAGTATGGTAAAGACGAAGCAGACAGACGCAACTACAAAGACATGAATGATTACCTGCAAAGCGGCGGTGAAAACAAGAACCTTGTAAGGTTCTACTACCGTGATAAGGAAGATATGTTTGACAGGGTTACTTATGAAAAAGGTGGAAGGATTTTATACATGCTTCGCAATATAGTTGGCGAAGATGCTTTCTACAAATCACTTAATCTTTATCTGGTTGCCAACAAGTTTAAAAGTGGTGAAGCACAGCAATTGCGATTGGCCTTTGAGGAAATAACCGGTAAAGACCTTAATTGGTTTTGGAACGAATGGTATTACGGAAGCGGACATCCTAAGCTCAATATAAACTACAATTACGATGCAGCAACTCAAAAAGCAACAGTAATTGTACAGCAAAAGCAAGATGCCGAAAGGTTGTTCAAAATGCCTGTAGCCATTGATATTTATACCGGCGCTAGCAAGACACGACACAACGTATGGATGGAAAATAAATCAGACACTTTTTCATTTTCGGTAAATGCTAAACCTGATTTAATCAATTTTGACGGTGACAAATATTTGCTTGCAGAAAAGGAAGAAAATAAAACAATCGCAGAATACATTTACCAATACAAGTTTGCAAAAAAATATGTTGACCGAAGAGAAGCACTTGAGTTTGCAGCAGATAATAAAAATGTAGAAGGTGCAACAAAACTATTGTTAGATGGCCTTAATGATCCTTTTTATAACCTAAGACAATTGGCGCTTCAAAAATTAAAAGCAACAGATTTAGATGATGCATCTAAAAAAGTTGTTGAAAATATAGCTAAGAATGATCCAAAAAGATTGCTACGTGCAGATGCGATTGAATTGCTTGGACAATTGAAAAATCCGGCATACAATGATCTTTTTACAAAAGCAGCAATGGATTCTTCATATACTGTTTCCGGTGCAGGTTTGGAAGCACTTTCTGAAATAGACGGAGCTAAGGCAATTTCATTGTTGCCTTTACTAAAAGGTGATGCAAAAGGAGCTTTGGAAAATGCAATAGAAGGGGTAGAAATAACGCAAAAAACCGATGCCGATTTTGACTCTGTTACCAGTCGTTACGATAAGAAAAATGTATTTCAAAGAGTTGGTTTTTATCCAGTTTACTTAAAGTACCTTGGCAATTTGTCAAACACCGAAAATTTCAAAAAAGGGATTAACAAAATAATGTCACTAAGAAATATGATGGGAGGATTTTCTCCCGAATTTAAGGTGAGGGTAAATGAACAACTTTTAGCACTTAAAACAAAGAAGGAAGCAATTAGAATGACATCAAAAAACAAGGACTTAGAAGATCAAATAAATTTTCTTGAAAAGGTATTGAAAGACTAATAGTAGATTTGAGCAAAGAAAAAATGCCGGAGATAATCCGGCATTTTTTCTTTGTAACTGTTTTTAAATTTTCAGGTAAGACATCAGATGGTCGTAATTGTAGCGCAACTCATTTTCGTATTGCTCTTCACCAATAAAATATCTGACTGTATATTCATATCGCTGAAATGTTGCCAAAATGTCTGATACTTCAGTTTTATTAATCTTTAACGTAGCTATAAGCAAGCCCGTTTCAGGTTCTGTTAAAGTGTTGAACTGGGTGATATAAGCATCATTAGTTTCTACCAAACGACTTATTTCCCCAAACGAATAGCTTTTTCTCTCCATCTCCAAAACTATAACTGCACCCGGTTCTTCTGCTCCTGTAAATTGTGACAGGGCTTTAAGCATATCTGCACTTGTAATGGCACCAACCCACTCCTGTTGATTATCAACAACAGGAACCATGGTTAGACCATTTTGAGAAGCAAGTTTTAATGCTGTAAGCAAATGTTCGCCTACTCTCATAAACTTGACAAACATATTGGACATCAATGATTTTACAGGAGCGTCTTCTTCTGCGTCCAATAGATCATCTTTGCTGATAACACCAAGGTATTTATTATGATCCAAAAGGGGAATGTGCAAAATGTCAAAATCATCCATCAGTTGCAGGGCACGCATTACCTTATCATCTGGAGCTACTGTTGGGTAGTGGGAGGTTATGAGTTGATTTGCTAACATTTTTATTGGTGTAGCATGTTTTCTGCTACAAACTAAGTAATGACAAACACTAAGCCAATGTAGTTGCAGGCTGCCTGTGTTTACTTAAAAACTGTTCTAAAATAACATTAAATTCTGCAGGAACCTCCATCATTGGGGCGTGTCCGCATTTGTCAATAAGATGTAATTCGCTATTGGGAATTAATTTATTAAATTCTTCAGCTACAAATGGAGGAGTGATCGTGTCATTGTTTCCCCAAATGAGACAGGTGGGTTGTTTTATGTTCTTTAATTCTTCACCCAAATTATTTCTTATGGCACTCTTTGCAAGGGCAATAATTTTTATGACCTTAATTCTATTGTTGGTAATTTCAAAAACTTCATCTACCAACTCATCTGTTGCCATAGCAGGGTCGTAAAAAGTTAGTCGGGTTTTATTCCTGATGTAATCTTTATCGCCTCTCTTAGGATAACTATCACCCATACCACTTTCAAAAAGACCCGAACTACCTGTAAGCGTAAGCGTTTTTATACGTTCAGGATGCTTTAAAATATGAACTAATGCAACATGACCACCTAAAGAATTTCCGAGAAGATGAACATTGTTAAACCCTCTTGTTTCTAAAAACTTATGTACATATTTGGCAAGGCCGCCAACTGTAGTATGAAAAATATCTAATTCAAATAAAGGCAGCATAGGTACTACAACTTTGTAGTTTTTGCTAAAATGGTCTATCAGATCTTTGAAATTGCTTAGTGCACCAAACAGTCCATGAAGCAGGACAAGCGGTTCACCTGTTCCAATTTCAAGGTATTTAAATTTGTCCAGTTGTTTGATTTCGTAATTCATCTCAAGTGCTTTCTTATAAACCTGTTTGTTAAGTTATTTATGATAGACAGCTAAAAATATATAGATGCTGCCAATCAATATAATGCTAAAGTAATTGAAAAGTTGGACAATATGTTTTTCAACTGCTATGCTTTTTTGCAACTGTTTCAAAATAGCTGCTCAAATCTGCAAACATATGATTGAAAACAGGTACAACTTTTCCTATACTTCCAATTACTTTGGGGCCAAAAGGAGCAACATATTCATAGGTTTTGGAGGCCTGTCTTACATCTTCTGAAATTAGGTAAATGCGGGTAGCAAAGAATAAAACAACACTAAAAATCATAAGATACATAACAGAATATAGTAAAATGCCGAGCAGGGAGTCAAGCCATCCTAAAAAGAAAATTCCGGCTACTTTTTTTACCATTTTTGCTCCAATCCTTATGGCAAATACCACAACTGTAAATACAAGCATAAAGGATAATATTGGTAACCAATAGCCAGATACATTCATTTTATGGTGTAGATGTTCGGCTACAGATGCAGAAAGTTTTAATGCTGCTGCCATGCCTATAATAAAAGCAACAAAAGAAAAAACGGCAACAATAAAACCTCTGCTCATTCCTTTAAAAACGGCAAGTACAAGTAAAATGAGACAAATAAGATCTATCAGCATAAAATGCCTGAATGTTTCGTTAGAAAGTTTACTTACTAAGCAATTCTTTTACAGCAGTTGAAATTGCTTTTCCTTCAGCCTGTCCGGCAAACTTTTTAGAAGCAATTCCCATAACCTTTCCCATATCTGCAGGTGAAGATGCCCCCGTTTCAGCAATGATAATAGCAAGTTGCTTTCTTAATTCTTCATCTGACATTTGTTCGGGTAGAAATTTTTCTAAAATTGCTATTTCTTCTCTTTCTGTTTTTGCAAGATCTTCTCTGTTTTGCTTTTCATAAATTTCCAGGCTGTCCTTTCGCTGCTTAACCAGTTTCTGAACCAGTTTGGTTTCATCTTCTTCTTTTAGTTCTCCTCCTGCACCTTCGGCAGTTTTTGCAATAATAATAGCTGCCTTTATAGCCCTTAATCCACGAAGTGCTGCTTCATTTTTGCTTTTCATGGCATCTTTCATTTCTGCCATTACACGTTGTTCCAGGTTCATATTTTTATATTTAAATCGTTTCTTTTCTAAATACTTTCTACTTTCTACTTGCTACCAACACCTTACACCAACTTATTGGTATCCATTTGTGCATCTCTGAATTTTTTGTAAAAGTCTTTGGCAAAATTTTTCATGTCTTCGCTTATTTCTGCATGTTGTGTAGCACGTTTGTAGGTATCGGCCATTGTCATAATTGTCTGATAGAAAAAATCAGTCATTTCATCTACCATCATATCTTTTGTCCATAAGTCTATGCGCAGCGCTGTTTTATCTGCTCCATCCCAAAAGGAAATGAGCATTGCTTTTGCTCTCTGTGCCTGCTCGGCGGTACTTTCACTAGCTCTCCATGAGATTTGCTGTGGTACTTTATCGTGGTCTAATTGTACGTCTATGGTTATTGTACTTGTATGCATTTGATAAATATAAGGGGCAAAAATAAGATAATTCAACCTCGGCAACCAACTACTTTTCATTGAGTTAATGTGTAATTGCATTAACGGTACTAATCAAGGGTTGGTACACTTGTTGCGGCCCAATAAAAGTTTCAACAAATAAATTTCGTTTATTGTATGGATTTGAATTGCCTTGTCCTTTAGGGCAGGTATTAAAATAATTGTACGCTTACTTTGGCTTTAGCCAAAATGAAATAAACCTCTTTTTCATCGCCCTAAAGGGCAATGCTATTCAAAAGAGAGGTCATTATAAAAAAGGCTTCTAATCCCAACCATTGATTTGCATTAACTATTGATTAACCTCTCAATAACCTGCCAAATTTTAGAACTTGTGGTATCCCAATCATATAATTTTGCTTTTTCAAGACATTTTTCCACTAATTGGCTACGCAGGTTTTCATTTTTGTAAATGATTTTCATTTGTTCCGCTAACGAAGCAGCATCTGACGGGGTAGCATATAATGCTGTATCACCCGCAACTTCTTTTACAGCTTCAATATCAAATGCTATTGATGGAGTGCCGCATTTCATAGCTTTTAATACATTATAGCTAAAGCCCTCATAAAGCACAGGATGAATGAAGGTATATGCAGCAGCTTTTAATTCTGCACACTGCGATATGGATAATTGTTCTAAAAGAATAATGTCATGCTTATGTTTATAGGTATCCAGTTTTTGCAACTGATCTTGTATTGTTGACAATGAATTTGCTATAACAACCATTTTCATGTTGCTCCTTTGCCACTTTTTAAAAATAGAAAAAGCTTTTAAAACCATTATAAATTGTGAAGCGGTTTGATTGTTATAGGATAACAAAAAGTAATCACATCCTCCGGCATATTTCTTCTTTATTTCTTCTTTTTTATTCCACTCTATTGGTATGAATTCATTAATAACAGCGCTGTTGCAAACAATAGGGCTAACGGCCTTAAGTGAAAATGCTTTTGACAGCTCGTCCTTAATGGATTCCGAAACTGCTATTATTGCTGATGCATTTTGCAGGTTCTCCGCTGTATTTTTTTTGTAAAATAGTACACTATGACGGGGGTGATTTGCATTTTTATGTAGAAAGGATAAGTCATGAAGCAATAAAATTTGCCGTGCAGTGGTTTTGCCACTAAGTAATCCGTAACTCCCTATAAAAACATCGGCTTTATATTTTTTTAGAGTTATTGGTAAACGCACATGATACCACCATTTATAAGTCAAATAATTTTTGGGTTTAGGGGTAATTACTATTTGATTCACATTTGCCGCAAAATTATTCTCTTCAGCATTTTGTTTATCTAAAATAAACAGAAATTGATGGGTTGATTGCTGTAAGGCTAAAGTTAAAAATATTTCCCGGGTGAATGTTTTGTAAACATTCATTTCATCATCATATAAATACCTTGCATCGATAGCTATTAGCATGAAACAAAAGTAATACCATTTTGAATTATAAATAGTCCAATGTGGTTTTGGTATAATGCCAGCCAGTCCCGACTTTCTTTCGGGAATGTGATAGCCGTTTAGGCCAATGCAATTGGACTATTACGGATATCCAATCGGTATAAGGTTCTGTAACTATATAGGGTAGGATTGACTTATCAGAAAACTATTATTGTATAAACTAAAAAAGCCACGGAAAATATTCCGTGGCTTTTACATTAGGGTCATTTACCCTTTTAAAAATTATTTTATGGATTGAAAGACAGCATCAACCACCTTAACCGGATATTTTTTTCTAAGCGATTCAATCCATTTTTCTTCCAATACCTGCTGATAATCGCTTATGACCATGCCCCGGGCATCTTCAAAACTTCTTTGACCGGGCTCCATATAGGTCTTTACTACATAATTAAAAGTATAAGTATTATCGTTGGCATTTTTGACAGGCGCCGTAGCCAGATTATCTGTAAAATTAGTTCGGTCCACAACAGGTAGCTGCGACAATTCATAGCGGCCACTATCTGCAATAATGTCTGTACCATTGTTGCCGGTTATTTGTCTCCAATCAGACGGGTTTGCTTTTATTTTCTGCTGTATTTCTGTAGATAATTTTTCTGTGGTGCAGGTAATAATTATTGCATCTGCACTTGGAGGCCATACATACTTTGATTTATGTTCTTTGTAATAATCATTCAGGCCTATAGAATCTGTATTGGCTTTGCCCCATACCTTTTTTTCCATTATTCCAAAAAGCAGGTTGGCTTCTTTAAATTCTGTAACCTGTCTTGTATAGTCCTCGTTGTAATCGCCCAGGTTGTTTCTGTAATAATCGTCTGCAGAGGTACGTACAAATGTTTTATAAAAACTTTCCATTTTTGTTTTGTCCTCCTCGGTATTTAGTTGTGCTGCTTTGGCATATTTTATCCAATCACTAACTTTAATGTTTTGTTTGGCAAATGAAAAAAGCAGTGTATTGTCATTAATGGTTTTAAAGCCCTTTGTGCTTTTTTCCTGTAGGGCACTATCTGTATATTTAAACAATTCAGTTTGGTTAAAAGGAGCAGTTTTATATTTTATAAGAGAAAGTTTGCTATCTATCAGTTTATTTTTTGCTTTTTCCAAACGGGCATCTTTAGTCACCTTATCCTGAATATTTGCATACACCGTTCCGTCATTCACATCAGATGGAGCTTCTTTGGCTTCCAAAAGTTTTATAATATGATAACCATACTGCGTTTCAAAAGGTTTTGAAATATCCCCTTGTTGTTTAAGTCCAAAAGCTACAGCTTCAAAATCAGCATTGTAGGTACCGGTGGTAAATTCAGGCAATTCGCCTTTGTTGGGTGCCGTGCTAAGGTCGTTGCTGACAGCAGCTACCAGGGTTGAAAAATTCTCCCCCGATACTAGCAGGTTATAAACACTGTCTGCTTTTTTGGAAGCAGCATTTTTTTGTTCAGGTGTTGGGTTGGGAGGCATAGCAATCATAATCTGTGCTATTCTGCGGCTTCCCAATGACTTTCTTTGACCAACATTTTTAAAAATATGATAACCAATTTTAGAACGGTAAGGGACAGAAAAGGTTCCCGGCTTTAAACTGTAAATCAAATTTTCTATTTCATAGGGTAGGGTAAAAGCTGTTACATAACCTAAATCCCCTTTAGTTTGTCTTATAGTTTCATCTGAAGAATATGTGGAGGACATTTCCCCAAAATCTTTACCCTGTTTTAATGCGTTGTAAGCAGAATTAATTGTTTGTAGTGCTGCAGCAGAATCTCCACCGGGAGCTACTTCTACGAAAATCTGTGCAACCTGCATTTCAGTTTGACTGCGTTCAAATGCTTCTTTTACAAGTTGTTTTACGTTAGACTGCTCATTGATAATGTTATCAGCAATTTGTCTTTTGAAATTCTGCAACTCATATTCTTGTGTTGCATCTTTATCAAGGGTATCATCATAAGCTGCCAGAACTTTTAGTTTAAAATTGGTATAAAGATCAAGATACTCTTTAATTGCTTTTTTTCTATCACCTGTTACATTAGGATTCTTGTTAAAAGCCCGAATAAATTCATCTTTTGAAACAGCATTTTTACCGTATGTAAAAACAGTTTGCGAAAATGTACTACCCAAAATAGTTAGGCCAATCAGGCTCAATGAAAATTTCTTCATGTTAGTCCAGGGTTATTTTTCCGAAGTTGATTTTTTTATTTTTGTCTGAAGCACTTCATCAAACTGCTCAACGGTGAGCATTTTACCAATGATGCGTTTTTGGCTGTCGAGCAAATATAAAGTAGGGGTTTTATATACGTCATATAATTGACGGAAATTTGCAATTCCCTTTTTTGCTTCTTCTTCTTTTGCTGCTTTGGGTTGGTAGATATGTAGCCACCCTTCCAGTTTGTGTTCTACTATAAATTTCTTCCAGGCATCGTTTACTGCATCATCTATATTTACACCTACAATCTTTACTCCCTGTGCTTTCCATTTTGCCCGGTATATAGAATCTACCCTAGGTGCTGTTTCTTTACAATGTCCACAGTTGGGGTCCCAAAAAATGACAAAAGTATAAGGTGCATTAACACCATATAAAGAAGCAGGGTTGTTTGCAGTGTCCAGTAAATTTAATTCAGCTGCAGGCTCACCCAATTGGTTGGCCATAAGGCTGTAAGCACGGTCAAATATATATTTGCGTTGTTTTTCATTCAACCATAAAGTATCTCCTTTGCTATAATATTTGTCAAACAAGAATAGAAATACCTTATCCTGCCCCATAAATTCAGGATTGATATACTTGTCAGTAAACTTACCTAACAGATATTGAAACATAGGCTTACTATCTCTTGAAAGCAAAAGCATGTAGTTAATATCACTAATGGTAGAGTCTACATCAGGTATCACATAATATTTCAGGTATTCTTCTACTTTTTGTTCAAAAAACGGGGTTCTTACCAAAGCTTCTTCTGTAAATGATACGCCATTCCACCAATTGTCTTTTACATAATGATAGGGGTATGCAGAATCAGGTTTGCCATTAACAATAGGTACGGGTGGCACTTCGGGCCGCTTCATGGTGTAAAAAAAGCTGGAAAGCATAGAATTAGGATATGTTTTTATTACATTTTCCCTATAGTCCATCAATTCCTTATTGCCTTTTTCCAGTTTAGCTTTTATATCTGCACTGTCCTTTTTTCCTTTTGCCATAGACAGCTTTTGTTGAAGATCATTTAACCCCGGTGCTTTTTGAGATAAAAAACGTGTATAGTTTAAAAACAAATCATTTTCGGGAGAACCGGTTACGGTATAGTCAGACAAATGTGTGGTATCTGCCTTAAGTGTAAAATGTTGCTCTTTGTCCATAATAAACTCGAACAAAAGATATTTACTGGGTGATACGGTAAAATAAATCCCTCTCGGCAATTTTTCGCTGCCTTTAAATACACCCTGCCCCTTTTCATCCAAATACGCAGAGTCGGCCAGATTTTTATACTTGCCAAAATAGCAACCCAGGTACACCCAGGTATTTTTGTATGGGGTTAATGTTATTGGAATATTGTACCCTGCTTTATCGTCTTTTTTAATATGCTCCTTTGGGTGGGTGTTTTGTGCAAAGGAATTGGAACAAAAAATTGCCACAAGAATTGTAAATAGATATTGCCTCATAGTTTTTATAAAAAATAATATGTCGTGTAAAAATATCTTTTAAAAAGGAAATTGCGATTTAGAAAATGTTAATCTAATAAAGCAATTGAATTTAAACATTTAATAATGACGCTTATAAAATGAAGTTATTGTCAGGTAAAGTGTTAAAGCCTTAGTAGCATAAAAAAAGACCTCCATTGCTGAAAGTCTTTTCTTTTGTAGAGCGTACGGGAATCGAACCCGTGATTCCTCCGTGAAAGGGAGGTGTCTTAACCCCTTGACCAACGCTCCGTTTTTAAATTGGGAGTGCAAAAATAGGCGTGAACACCTTTTCCGCCAAAAGTTTTTTTAATTTTATTTGATTACTCCTTAAAATTCAGATTAAGGTTGCCACACAGTTACAGAAGTTTATACAAATGCTCACACTAAAATTGAACGCAAAAAACTTGCCCGATGATAGGTTTAATCATTGTACTTTTGCAAAGTTTTTTAATCAAATAATTCTAAAAATATGAGTACAGTAAAAGTTGCTATCAACGGCTTTGGTCGCATTGGTCGTTTGGTTTTTCGTCAGATTTATAATATGAAAGGTATAGACGTTGTCGCTATCAACGACCTTACATCACCACAGGTTTTGGCCCATTTGCTTAAATATGACAGTGCGCAAGGTCGTTTTGACCAAACTGTAACTGCTACCGAAAACTCTATAGTTGTAAACGGACATGAAGTAAAAATATATGCACAGAAAGATCCTGCTCAAATTCCGTGGGGACAGCATGAGGTAGATGTGGTAATAGAAAGCACCGGATTTTTTACCGATAAAGCTAAAGCAGAAGCACACATAACAGCTGGTGCAAAACGTGTTGTAATATCAGCGCCTGCAACAGGTGATTTAAAAACAGTCGTTTTTAATGTAAACCATACAATACTCGATGGCAGCGAAACAATTATCAGTTGCGCATCTTGTACTACTAACTGTCTTGCCCCTATGGCTAAGGTTTTGAACGATTCTTATGGAATTGTTGGCGGTATTATGACTACAATTCACGCCTATACTAATGACCAGAATACATTAGATGCCCCACATCCAAAAAACGACTTGCGCAGGGCAAGGGCTGCAGCTCAAAATATAGTACCCAACAGCACCGGTGCTGCAAAAGCAATCGGATTGGTACTTCCGGAACTGAAAGGTAAATTAGACGGCAGTGCTCAAAGAGTACCTACTATTACCGGTTCTCTTACAGAATTGGTGTCTATATTGAACAAAAATGTAACCATAGAAGAGGTAAATGCAGCTATGAAAGCCGCAAGCAACGAAAGCTTTGGTTATAATGAAGATGAAATTGTAAGCACAGATATTATAGGCATTACCTACGGTTCATTGTTTGACGCTACACAAACCAAAGTGCTGACAGCAGGCGATAAGCAATTGGTAAAAACAGTAAGCTGGTACGATAATGAAATGAGTTATGTAAGCCAATTGGTTCGTACAGTACATTTCTTTGCGGGGTTGATTTCGTAATTAATTTTCGGGCAAATATTTCAAAAAGCCGTAGAAATTATCTGCGGCTTTTTTGCTTAACCCGCCTTTAGTTTTATATTTACTTAAATAATCTGGATATGCAAGGACTTGAAATAACGAGCGATAGTAAAAAACTTGTTTTCAGTATTGACAAATCAAATTTTTCAGAACAGGTTTTACTTGAAATAACAAAGATTGTAAGGCTTGAATACCTTATTGAAAAAGCAGGCTTTTCTGATGAAGTCATTAATATTGGAAATGAAATAAAAAGTGACTGGTGGGAAAAAAATAAGGAACAATATACTAGTCGCCTCTTATGATAGTTGTGGTAGATACAAACATCATTTTTTCCTCATTACTAAGTCATAAAACTTTTATGTCGGAAGTTTTGCTGAATAAAAATATTCAGTTTATTTCCCCTAATTTCCTGTTTATTGAAATTTTCAAGCACAAGGAGAAAATTTTAAAATATTCCAAACTTTCTGAAGAAGAATTATTGGAGTTGTTCAATCTGCTTTTATCTAATATTCAATTCATTTCCAGTTCTGCTTTATCCTCCTCAGCAATTCAAAAGGCGATTGATTTTTGTAAAAATATTGACATGAAAGATGTACCATTCATATCATTATGTGTAGAATATGAGGCCTTATTATGGAGTGGGGATAACAAGCTTAAAATTTCATTATCACAAAATAATTTCAATAACTTTTTCAATCCATAAACAATCATGAGCACCTTTCAAAACCACAACTTCTCAGGCCAAAAAGCCCTTATCAGGGTTGATTTTAACGTACCGCTAAATGAAAAGTTTGAAATAACCGACGACAACCGAATGACGGCTGCCGTACCTACCATACAGAAAATTTTGAAAGATGGGGGCAGTGTTATTCTAATGAGCCATTTAGGTCGCCCTAAAGATGGCCCTACCGACAAGTATTCCCTTAAACATTTGGTTGGCCATTTGTCAAAATTACTCGGGGGCATTAATATTGAGTTTGCTAATGACTGTATAGGGCAAGAAGCTACAGACAAATCAGCCGCACTAAAAGCAGGAGAGGTTTTGCTGCTTGAAAATCTTCGTTTTTACAAAGAAGAAGAAAAAGGAGATGAAGCATTTGCAGAAAAAATGAGCAAATTGGGCGATGTGTATGTAAACGATGCTTTTGGTACCGCACACAGGGCACATGCCTCTACTGCAGTAATTGCAAAATTCTTTCCCGGCGATAAGAAAATGTTTGGTCTGCTGATGGAAAGCGAGGTTATCAGTGCTGAAAAAGTATTGCACAGCAATGAAAAACCATTTGTAGCCATAATTGGCGGTGCAAAAGTTTCTGACAAAATATTAATCATTGAAAACCTGTTGGAAAGAGCAACGGATATCATTATTGGCGGTGGAATGGCTTATACCTTTATAAAAGCAAGAGGCGGCAAAATTGGCAATTCGCTGTGCGAAGACGACAGATTGAATACTGCTTTAGAAATCTTAGAAAAAGCCAAACAAAAAAATGTAAGCATCCACCTGCCCGAAGATTCAGTTATTGCTGACAAATTTGATGCAAATGCCAATACCGAAACCCGACCCAGCGATGCAATTCCTGATGGTTGGATGGGATTGGACATTGGCCCTAAGGCAGTCGGCATTTTTAGCGAAATCATCTTAAAATCAAAAACAATATTATGGAACGGTCCAATGGGTGTTTTTGAAATGGAAAAATTTCAGAATGGTACCAAATCAATTGCACTTACCGTTGCTGAAGCTACTGCTAACGGTGCCTTTAGCCTTGTAGGTGGTGGCGACAGTGTTGCAGCAGTCAACAAATTTGATTTGGCCGACAAGGTTAGCTATGTAAGCACCGGCGGCGGGGCCATGTTGGAATACTTTGAAGGGAAAGAACTTCCGGGTATTGCAGCCATTAAGTAGTGGTTGTAGTTTAAACAGACCTCAATAATTAATTAAACATCAATATGACAAAGACAATTACATTTTTAGTTGCGACACTTTTTGCAATGACTTGTTTTGGACAGAGTTTTGAAGGAAAAATTGTTTATAAAAACACTTACAAAAGCAAAATGCCAAATGTGACAGACGAACAGTTCACGACAATGATGGGTTCGACACAAGAATATTTTATAAAAAATGGAGAATATAAATCTATTGCAAATGGCTCGTTTTTTCAGTATCAAATTTATGTAAACAAAGACAACAAACTGTATAGTAAAATGGCAAACTCGGAAACTTTGTTATGGAACGATGGTGCTACAAATCCAGACGAAGTTTTAAAAGCAGAAATCAATAGGGGTGTAACAGAAGTTTTAGGGTATAAGTGTGACGAACTTGTCTTAACTTGTAAAAGTGGGATACAGAAATACTATTTCAACACAAAGCTTTCCGTTGACACAAAGCTATTCGTCAATCATAAGTTTGGAAATTGGTATGACTTTCTTTTAAAATCAAATTCATTGCCACTAAAATCAATCGTTGACAATGGACAATTTACTTTGGAAAGCGTGGCAACCGAAATAAAGGAAATGAAACTTGACAAGACACTTTTTGATTTGCCAACTGACGCAAAGACAATGAAAAGTCCATATTGACGAGATGAAAACCTAAAGCCAACAAAAGGCTTTGTGCAATTGGGGCTTGACATTGCAGCAATCATCTGCAGTGCATATCCAAACTTTATTTTCGGTGGATGTAATTCTGCCGGGCATTTTTTCAAATCTTCGGCTTTTAGTTATAAATTTATCTTCCATTCCGGGTTAACAGTTGGTTAATTACCCAACTGCAAAAAGCCTCGAACGGAGTGTTTCACACAAAAAAAACAGTTACATCACACCTTTGTCTCTTGTATTCTTTGTTCCTTTGTGTGAAACCAAAAATCCGACATTCCGTCATATTTCTTAATTTGGACTTTGTTTTGTATTAAATTGTCAAATCAATTAAAATTAAATCAACAATGAACTCAAAAAATTTAGTACTCATAGTTATTCTGGCAGCCGTACTTATATTAGGCGGTTGTGGTTGCGGCAGTTACAATGGACTGGTAGGTCAGGATGAAACGGTAAAAAATGCATGGAACAAAGTGCAAAGTGATTATCAGCGTCGTGCAGATCTGATACCAAATTTGGTAAATACAGTAAAGGGCGAAGCCAACTTTGAGCAAAAAACACTTACAGATGTTATAGCTGCAAGGGCATCTGCTACTCAAATGAAAGTAGATGCATCCAATCTTACTCCTGAAAAACTAAAAGAATTTCAGGCAGCACAAGGTCAGATTTCACAGGCTTTGGGTAGATTAATGGTAGTTTCTGAACAATATCCCAACCTACGTGCAAACGATGCATTCCGTGGATTGCAGGCACAATTGGAAGGAACTGAAAACAGGATAAAAACTGCCCGTAACGACTTTAACGATGCCGTACAGCAGTACAATACCAAAGTCCGTGCATTTCCTACGAATATTTTTGCAGGTATGTTAGGCTTTAAACAACGGGAAGGATTTACAGCAGAAGCAGGTGCAGAAAAAGCCCCGGAGGTTAAATTTTAAAATAGTATAAAGTATTCAGTACTTAGTATAAAGACAGTCAGCCTTGAATGTCTGCATACCCTATACTAAATACCTATACATTAAACCCTAAACCCTAAACATTAAACTTTTGTCTCTATTTTCTTTCCATAAAAAAAAGCAGTTTTTCACCCCTGAACAGCAGCACCGTATGGTGCAGGCTGTTCAACAGGCTGAAAAAAACACCAGCGGAGAGGTACGCATTTTTGTAGAAAGCAAATGCGAGTACATGGATGCAGTTGACCGGGCAAGGGATATTTTCTTTAGTCTGAAAATGGAAAAAACCAAGGATCGCAATGCTGTTTTATTATATATGGCAATTGATGATCGCCAATTGGCGCTGTTTGCAGACGAAGGCATTTATCAGCGGTTAGGTCAGGAGTATTGGGACAATAAGGCAAAAAAAATGATCAATGCATTTACTAAAGACGACTATACCGGCGGGGTGTGTTTGGTGGTAGAAGAAATAGGTCAGGCACTAAAAAAAGAATTTCCTTATCAAAGCACAGATAAAAATGAACTGCCGGATCAAATAGTTTTCGGCAAATAAGAGCAGGAGTTTAATGTTTAGGGTTTAATGTTAAAAGTTTAGGGTTTAGTGTTTAATATATCATTTGCTCTAAATATTCGTTATTGGGGCTTTTGCAAAAAAATGATTAACGCTTATTCCTGACTTCAACTTCCTTTTAATCTTTTTTTTTCAATATAATAGATCCATTCAATCCGTGTCACCGGTGTACTAACACATTTCCAATGAATCGTTTTCTCATAACCATATTATTTCTTTTTACTTTCTTTTTTGGCGTAGCCCAAAAAGTTCCCCCACGTCCTTCGCCGGCAAGGTTGGTAAACGATTTTACAAATACACTTAGCGCAGACCAGGTAGCAACCCTGGAGCGCAAACTTGTAGCTTACGACGATAGCACCAGCAATCAGATTGCTATAGTAATTGTTGCTACAACCAATGATTATGCACCGGTAGATTATGCAACTAAACTGGGCCGCGAATGGGGTGTTGGCAATAAAAAGACCAATAACGGTGTAGTACTATTGGTGGCTAAAGATGACCGGCAGATTTTCATAGCTCCGGGTTATGGTTTGGAAGGTGCTATTCCTGATATTACAGCTAAATCTATTATAGAAGATATTATTAAACCCAATTTTAGGGGAAATGATTTCTATCGCGGCCTCGATTTGGGTACAACAGCTATAATAAAAGCTGCATTAGGTGAGTATAAAGCACCTGCAGGCTATCGTAAAAAAGGCAAAGGCAGCGGTGGTTCACCCATTGTTTTCATTGTTATAGTACTGATTATCATCTTTGTTATTAGTCGCGGCGGTGGCAGAGGCGGCGGCATGGTAAGCAGAAGAGGTTATGGCGATTTACTGACCGGTGCCATTATTGGCAATATGCTGGGCGGCGGCAACAGAGGCGGCGGCGGTTTCGGTGGCGGCTTTGGTGGCGGCAGTTCAGGAGGTGGAGGTTTTGGAGGATTTGGCGGCGGTAGCTTTGGCGGTGGTGGATCGGGGGGCAGTTGGTAAAAATATAATTTTCAAAATTTATTATACTTAAAGGTTTGCGAAGGCAAACCTTTTTTGTTATACCAATGTGATTTTTAATTCCAATGTGATTTTTAAAATATGCCAATATTTTTAAAATCTTACAGTGGTTTATGCCGATGGTATCAAACAAATAGTCAAATGAGGCGAAGCTGAATTGGACTATATTGTTTGTCCAATCGGTATATAATATTCCAATATTTTAAAAATATTACCATGGTTTATACCGATGGAATTTCCACTAAAAGCAGATTTAAAGGTGCAAGTTTTGAAGGTTATAGATGCTGTAGGGGTAGCCAGGCAAATTGAAGGATATTCAAGACAAATTGTTTGAACTAACTATGGAAAGACCTAAGATTCGAGAAACAGTTAGAACCCTGAACAAACACGAATTACTCAAACTACTCCAACCTAAAGGCTCAATTAGAGGTTTACATTGGGTGAAAAATGAATGGTAAGAAGATAATGAAACAAGGCTAAATGATAAGCATAAGTTTGAAGGGCTTGAACTGTTATTTACTGATGAACAAATTAAGTTCAAATAAACCTTTTTTAAAATTCTTTAGGCAATGGAATTTGAAGCATCAAACATGTTCTTTCTACGGCAAAACTGGGGACTTCTTTACCATTCACAGGCATATCAATATAGGCATAAAGATTCTCATTCTTTTTGTTCACAAACTTTATTTGCCACCCTGAAATATTAATCCCCTCAATTGGTTGTGCTGTGCAATTTTGAGATTGCAGGTATTTTACTAACTCTGCTCTTGTCATGCTATTTTTATGTCGCCACTATACTTTCCCTCATTAGAGTTAGCATACTTTGTTAGTAAAGTCTGCCTTAAATCATCAGGTCTTTCTTTCCACATAGTTTCAACTAAATGGATTAATCTAATTTCCGCCTCTTCCTCTGTTTCACCAACAGCAATTGCATTTGGAAATTCTTCATAATATGTGGTGTATTGGTCTGTTTTGCTATCAAACCTATAAACAGGGTTAAGTTGTAGGTTAAGTTGAATATGGCGTGCCATTGTTTGTATTGTTTTATTTTTAGTGGTAACGTAAAGTTAAGCAACAATGACATATTTCTAATCACAAATTGCATTGAGGAGACAAACAAAACTTTGCAAATTGTGAATATGAATGCGTATTTAATTGATTATCATTAAGCTAACAGGTTTTTAGTAAGTCTTGAGACTACCGATTGTTTTTAGCTATCCAATTCTTTCGTAAAATACTTTAGTTGAAAGTTATAAACTATCTACAATTATAAAACGTTTTACCATTGATGAATTTAGAGCCGCTTATCCTGACAACGAGGCCTGTTTAGACAAACTATTTCAACTACGGTTTGCGAACCTTGTTTGTCCTAAATGTGAGAATGATAAACCATTTACAAGGGTGAAGGACAGACGTGCTTACCAATGTCCTTGTTGTGGCTTTCAATTTGTATGTTCTTTTCTTCCGGGTGCTAAACCCATTATGTACAATCTGTTTTGTTCCATTACTCTTTTCCTTATTTATGCAGGCCTTTATTTAACCATACAACTGCTAAAGTTCTGTCAGGGAATTTTTTTTAACCAAAACAATTATCAAAGCTTATGGTATTAAGCTTAATTTAATAGAACGGTAGAATGATTAAATAGTAGGACATTTTTGTATTCATTATCTGATAAAGGGTTCATTTTCTTCAACAATTTTTCATTTTTTCTATCTTTCTTCAAAAAAATGAATACTATCTAATACCGATTGGAT
>JANPGE010000067.1:0-6521 GCA_031423805.1 Segetibacter sp.
ATAGACTGGTGCAAGACTACGCAAAGCAGAATAGGTTACTTTGCTTGTCTTTATCGCAAAATGACTTTGGCAGTAAAACAAGGCATTGCAAATGGAAGCTTTGAAAATGGACAAAGAATGGAGTTGTTGGATGTCATTTTCGCAAACAGATACCTGCAAGCATGGGAAGCTTATACAAGCAACAAGCCCTGTACCAATGCATGGTGTAAAGCTTTTGATGCAACAAAACAAAATGATTTAATTGTGCTCCAACATCTTTTATTAGGCATTAACACTCATATAAATTTAGATCTTGGAATTGCTGCTGCACAAGCTTGTCCCGGCAATCAAATTTATGATCTTGAGGCTGACTTTAATAAGATAAACGATGTCATTTCCTCGCTCATGAAAAATGTGCAGGAAGATCTTTCTGAAGTTTGGCCACCTTTAAAACTGCTGACAAGCATCTCCAATAATCAACAGGATGCTGTTTTGAATTTTAGTATTACTGCTGCAAGAAAAGCATCATGGGCAAATGCGTTGGCACTTGCTATTATTCCTGAACAAAACAAACAATCGTATATTGATACAATGGATAATACTGTTGTCAAATTGGCTAATAGAATAATTAATCCGGGATTTATTATGAGCCTTTTGTTAAAGCCGGTAGCGAGGATGGAAGATGATAATGTCTGCAATATTATCAGCAGGCTTTATGATTAATTGCCTATGTATTTTGTCATTCTCGGTTAAAGCAGAATAAGTGATTCTAATTGATTATCTAAACAATGTAACCCAACCACTCATAGTCCTCCGGCCACTACCGGGGGAAATTAAATAATAGTAAGCCCCAACAGGCAAAGGATTGCTGTTATAAGTACCATCCCACGGTCTGTCGTAACCTATAGAGTTATAGACCAATAGACCATATCGGTTAAACACCTGTACAACTGCCCGGCTATAAGTCTTCAGGTATTTTATATTCCATACATCATTCACGCCATCAGCATTGGGTGAAAATGCATTGGGTATTATTGGTTCTTTTAAAACTTTTAAGGCAACGGTATCACTTGCTATACATCCAAAACCATCAGTAACTGTCAGCGTGTAAGTAATATCTTTTTTTGTATTGCTGAACGGGTTTTTAATAGTAGTTGCATTAAGCCATGTAGAAGGACTCCATAGGTATGATGGATTATCTGCACTTACGTTTGGTTTCAGCGTAGCCTCTGTGCCTTCCAGTATGGTAATATCATTACCGGCATCTACAGTTACTTTATGAATTGTTATGGAACTGGTATCGCTGTCTTTGCAACCATCTGTAGTTATGAACTCATAGTACAATGGATAAGCTATGCTTGTACCTGAAAACTTTATTTGAGTAGGATCATATATGCCTCCTGATGTTACACCCGTTCCTGAATATATGCTAGCCCCTGTTAATCCGGTGGTTTCAGCACCTTGTGTTATTTGCCTTGATGGTGCATCAAAACAAATGTAAGGAACAGCACCAAAATTTACTTTTGGTGATGGGTTGACCGTAATTGCTTTACTAATGGTATCCAAACAAGTTTGACCAGAATAAGCGGTGAGTTTAATTCTATAATTTTTACTTACAGGAATTGGCGGATAAAGGTGAGCATAAATTTTCCCCGGTAAAGGAGTGTCGTCTGTATCTGTTGCTGACAGAGACTCCCAGCTTATCTGCACTTTAGTAATTGTCCCCGGAAAAACAGTAGAGCCGTCCTTTATTTTCACCAACTCATTGGTGCAAAAAAGCGAACTGTCAACCAGGCTAAAATTTGCAATAGGGTAGGAGCCATTTACCTGAAAGGTTTTTACAACTGTGTCTATACAACCAGATGGGGAGGTTATAATTAAGCTTGTATTATAAGTGCCGGTTGCAGTATATTTATGCAAAGGATTTTTGATGGTAGAAATGTTTGGATTTCCTGGTGTAGCATTTGCATCGCCAAAATTCCATAGGTATGTAAATATGCCGCTGCTACTGTTAGGTATGTAACTGCTATCAGTAAACTGCGCAAACGCATCATTGAGACAAACTTCGGGTGTAATGAAATTTGCGACAGGCTGATCCTGTATTGTAATGCTTTTTGAAATGGATGCTTTGCAGCCTGCAACTGTTTCAACTGTAAGTGTAATTGTATAAGGGCCGCTGGTGCTGAAGATATGTGTAATTGGGGCATGAAGCGAATCAATTAAAGTAGTGCCATCTCCAAAGTTCCAGGTCCATTTCACTACATTCCCTATAGCAGATGTAGATGAATCTTTGAATGTAACTGCAACACCTGAACAGGTTCGTGAAGTAACAGTAAATCTTGCTACGGGTAAAGTTGAAATAGAGACTGCTTTTGTAGTATCTGCGATACACCCAATATCAGTAATGGTTTGCAGTTTTACATTGTATATGCCTGCAGTTGTAAATTTTTCTACAGGGTTTTTAACGGATGAAATATTTCCATTCCCAAAACTCCAGTCCCATTTAATTACAGGTCTGCCATTACCATTGGTTGCATCTGTAAATTGAACACTATCACCCAAACAAATATTGGCAGGATAATTAAAATCAACTATGGGTTTTTCATACACAACCATGTCATAGTTTATTTCCTGTATTCCGCTACAACCATCAGGTGTGGGGTTTTGTGCAGTAACCTTTACAGGAAAAGTGCCCAATTGCGAATAAGTATAAATCGTACTAAGTCTGAAAAGGTAAAGTGTTTTACCATCTTTGACAAAAATGCTATCCGGTACAGGAGCGTTTATGTTTACCGCAGTATTGGGTGTAAGGTTGGGGTTGTTATTAAAATTCCAGTTAAGTGATGTTGGTTGATATGGCAGTGTCAGCGAAAAATAAAATGGGGCATATCTGCACGTAGCAGGAAAATTTACAGAAGCATACAGGTTAGAGGAGGTAAGGTATTGATATCTGTCTATAACATTTGTCCCGGCATTGTAACCATAAGATTCAATATTTCCTGTGCCATATGCAATGCAGATAAACCCACTATCAGAGGTGATATGATGAGCAGGGTTTATGCTTGTAGAACCTGTTACATCCTCCTGCACATAAGAATAGCCTGTACCGGGTATTGTTTTAGGAATTGCTGTCGGTGATCTGCCATCTATTCGAAGGGTATTGAAAGTATTGGTTTTGTAAATAATGTTGAGATAATGATTATCAATATTAGTATTTGGTGGGGTAAGGTCATTTCGGGCACTCATTACAGTAATGTCGTTTAGTGTTTGGTCAACAGCATTTAGAATAATCATTTCGGGGTCGCTTTCAATACCATCGCACCCTTTACTAATCATGTATTGAAACACGCAGATAGGTTGGTCTGCTGCTATAACCTGTCCTGTATTATTGCCTTGTGTATTAAACTCATAAAACCTTCCACGAATGAGAGTTGCCCTATTTAAAGGTATTCCATTTACAGTAACAATAGTATTGGAATCTTTAACTATCACCCTGAATACATCATAAGCCCTGCGAATAAACGGAGCAGTGTAATACAACCTGCCCCATGATGCAAAAGGAAACAATTGTTGGTAAAGATTGTCGCCGGAATTTGGAGTTGAGCAGCCAAGGGCAGTACGTGTAGAACCTGAGAAAACCGCAATAGGTTGACAAGACACACTTGCAGTACCTATAGACTTTATATGCGTACCTGTAAGGTCATAGTTGCTTTGATATTGATAGACATCGCCCTTTGACAATGTAATCTGAAATGGAATATTGGCAGCATGTACACCTGCCGCATCCGGGCCTGAAGGTGTAATTTCAAGTATGGTATTGTCAAGCACTGCAACAACTGCAAACTCTGATCGGTCAGCACTGGTAAGGCTATTAGGGTCATAACTGGACACATAATATTCCTTTCCCAAAACATTGGTTGGTAAAACCAAAGTAGAACCTGAACGTGCGGAATTTAAAATATGGGCATAAACTACTATAGGCTTGTCGCTTGTAACGTGTATCCCATTTTTAGTGCCGATTCCTTCCAGTTGATTATTGAAAACAACAGAATTAGATGGTGAAGTAGATTGCGTAAACTGTATTGTAGTAACCTGATTTGCTGTTACCGTAAAAGGTTTAGTGCTTCCATTAACTTCTATTGTACCTGTTGCGTTTACATCAGATGTAAGGTACAAAGCCATTCGTGATGTAAGACCATCTACGTGCCCTGTATAAATTATCCAGAAATCTTTTCCTTTATTCGAAAAATCCTGTGCAAGAACAACCTGACCGATTATAAAAAAAGCGAATAAAAAAAGGGTCAGTTTTGTTTTCATCTGTTTGTATGGTATAAACCACTGTAATAGACGTATTTTTAGGCAAAAGGTTTAAGTGAGTGCAAATTATCTAAACAATGTTGAAATGGATTCAAAATCAGGAAATTATATTTTTACTAAAAGGCACTATTTGCTATTCAAAAAATACTTTTGTTTGGGTAATGCATATTTAGTCAATCTGGACAACCAATTTATCTAAGAGAGCATGATTTATTTTTTAAAAAATTCTATCAAGAATTCTAATTCGGACATTGTAGAAAATGCTATCCGAAGATTTTCGGTAAAAAGATATACTTCACTAGACTTACAAAAATCATATTTTAATATATCCGAGGATAAGTATTTTTTAGGGCTTGAAGGAAGTGATGATTTGAAAATTACCCGGATTCGGACACCATTTGAAAGTTTTTTTCCAAAAGTTATTGTTAGTTTCTCAAAGAATAAGGGATTTGAAATGTATAAAATCCGTTTTAGTCTTTTATCTACATTTGTTTTTGCGATCTTATTTTTGGGGGTAATACAAAGTGTTTTTTTACAAATTGAAGAAAAGAAATTTAGCTATGATTTTCTTTTTTTGACGATGATTTTCATAATCTTTCTGGGTTTTTCATTTGCAGAAATAGAGTTGACCAGATTTAAAATTAAAAAGGCAATATTTAATTTCGTTAAGACAAGTGTTGGTAAAATAGATGAAAAATAATCTCTTGTTATCTATTGCCAAAAATAATATTGCTTTGATAGGGAGGAATACTAACATCAATGAAAATTTCTTTGTCCCTTTGTATCCTTTGTCCCTTTGTGTGAAATGAACTTTACTTTGTGTTCATACTTTCACATTGACCAAAATCATTGTTTCTTTGTAAAAATTACTCACCCTCATAAATGAAATACTACCTCATAGCCGGCGAAGCAAGTGGCGATTTGCATGGCAGTAACCTTATTAAGCAAATTCATCAATTGGATAATGGTGCCAACATACGGTGTTGGGGTGGACCAATGATGCAGGCAGCAGGTGCAGAGGTTATTAAAGATTATAAAGATCTTGCCTTTATGGGTTTCGTTGAGGTGGTTATGAACCTGAAAACGATACTACGTAATATTAAGTTTTGCAAGAAAGATATTGTTGGTTTTAAACCTGATGTTTTGGTGTTGATAGATTATCCCGGCTTTAATCTAAGAATTGCAAAATGGGCAAAACAGCAAGGGTTTAAAACTGTCTATTACATTTCGCCTCAAATATGGGCGTGGAAAGAAAACCGTGTCCACGACATAAAAAAATATGTGGACAAAATGATTGTCATTCTTCCATTTGAAAAAGATTTTTACAAACGATGGAATTATGAGGTGGAGTATGTTGGCCATCCACTAGTAGAAGTTATTGAGCAGTTTAAAGCAACACATACAACAGTTAATGAAGACAAAAAGATCATTGCACTATTACCCGGCAGCCGAAAACAGGAGATAAAGATTAAACTACCTGTCATGTTGGAAGTAAGCAAAGCATTTCCACAATACCAGTTTATAGTTGCCAAAGCACCGGGACAGGACGATGCATTCTATGAACCATTTTTAAAGCCGTATAACAATGTTTCGGCAATGGGTGGCAAGACTTATGAATTGCTAAATAAAGCCACAGCAGCCCTGGTAACAAGCGGAACAGCCACTTTAGAAACGGCATTGTTTGGTGTTCCCGAAGTAGTTTGTTACAAAGGGAATGCATTGTCTTACCGAATTGCAAAATGGGTGATCAAGGTAAAATACATTTCCCTGGTAAACTTGATAATGGACAAACCTGTGGTAAAGGAATTGATTCAACACGAAATGACAACAGAAAATTGTATCAATGAATTGAAGCAGCTATTGGAAAATGAAGAACGTAAATTACAGTTGAATAAGGATTATGTAACCCTGAAAAATTTACTCTCACAGGGTGGGAATGCCTCTTACAATGCAGCTAAGATTGTGGTTGATTTTGCTTAACCACAGAGAAACACAGGAGTGTTACACAGAGATTGACGAGAATTTATTTTAAACTCCTTATCCTCTGCGAAAAACTCAAGAATTTCCTCTGTGTTTAATCTTTAAATGATAAATAGCAATACATAGGTTACACTTTTTAGTGTAGCAGAACATAGGTAACAGTTTTCATAGTTCTTTGACATAAAATGTTGATACTCACATAAAATCATTATGAATGAGTATGAACAAAGACAAGAAGCGATTCG
>JANPGE010000068.1:0-12400 GCA_031423805.1 Segetibacter sp.
GTGTGTAGATATGTATGGTAATGGCAAAACTGCCGAAGATCCAAAATCTGCAGGCGAATTGGCTACACCGTTTTATAAAGATCCAAAACTTACAAAAGTCAAAATAGATGCTGCGCTAAATACAATCAAATCTTATGCGCAAGCCGACATGACTAAAGCTGCAGCAATAGGTTATTGTTTTGGTGGCTACTCTGTGTTGAATGCTGCAAAGCTTGGTGCTGACTTAAAAGGAGTAGTTAGTTTTCATGGCGGCCTTTCAGGAGTTTCTCCTGATAAAAGTTTGTTGAAAGCGAGTATTTTAGTTTGTCATGGTGCAGCAGATAATTTTGTTCCTGAAGCAGAAGTAAATGCCTTTAAAAAAAGTATGGATTCTGTTGGTGCCGATTATACTTTCATAGCATATGCTGATGCTACCCATGCATTTACCAATCCCGGTGCTACTGCAAAAGGTGAAAAATATAGTATGCCTATAAAGTACAACGCCACTGCTGACAGTGCTTCATTCAGTGATATGAAAACGTTTTTTGCCAAAATATTTAAATAATAGTTTGATATTGTTTGAGAGGTTTCACACACTCATTCGGATGAAAAATAAAGTTTTTCATCCGAATGTTTTTTTAAGCATAAACCGATACATTGTTCAAGGTTAATTTCATTATGAAAAAGCTATTTGTATTCCTTTCTTTTTGGGTTTTTGTACTATGAGACTTAGCGGCACAAGCCACTAAAGAAAAAACATTGTTATGGGAGATTTCAGGAAATGGAATCACACAGCCCTCCTACCTGTTTGGTACCATACACCTGATGTGTCCTGATGATATTAAGATGCCCGAAATTGTCAGCGAAAAATTCAACTCGTCAAAATACCTTTTTCTTGAAATTGATCTGACTGACCCACACATGATGGAAAATGCGGTAGTTATGATGCAGATGAAAGATTCCACCACCATAGAAAAATTATTGGGTAAAGATTTTGAAAAGGTCAATCAATCGTTTAAGTCCATAACAGGCATGCCGCTACAGATGATGAACCAAATAAAACCAATGATGATTATATCAGCATTGCTACCTGCTATGATTGGTTGTATGCCAGCAAGTTGGGAAAGTGCTTTTCAAAAAATGGCAGAAGAAAAAAAGATGGCAGTTAAAGGCCTGGAAACAGTTAAAGATCAAATGGATGTATTTGATAGTATTCCGTATAAAAATCAGGCTAATATTTTATCCAGAACAATATTAAATATGGATAGCTCAAAACAGGAGTTACAGAAAATGCTTAAAATGTATAATGAAAAGGATATTGAGCAAATGAACCGGGTTACCACCATGGATACAGACCTCAAAAATTTTGAAGGTGCGCTCATTAACGACCGAAATAAAAAATGGATACCTGTAATAGAAAAGCAAATAAAAAATGAGTCCACTTTTTTCGCATTTGGTGCAGGACATTTAGGCGGAGAAATGGGTGTAATAAATCTTATGCGCCTCAAGGGTTATACAATACGCCCCATCATGTATTGAACCTTGTAGCAAATTATAAACCCTGATTAAAAAGACAGGTAGTTACCAACAGCTCTTCAGCTATGCAGCACTAGGCCCCGGAGCTACCGCAGAAGCAAATTATAAAGGGTAGAGTACGAATGGATTTGAAGGGTGGTAAACAATTGCAGGCATATCTTATTCACTTGTGGGCTAAATGCAAAGGCTACGAACCCGGCCGGCAAGGCACTTTTTGATTAGCTAATAGCTAAGGGTAAAACAAAAACCGGCAATAATAGCAATGTACAACAAACTTTTAAAACAGGTATTTACTGTGGGTCAAATCGGGGGTTTATACTCGGACAATTATTGTAAAAAAATTGGCTGATTTATTTGGGTTTTTACACAGTTCGGGTTGGTGGCTGGCGTTTTCCTCGCCAAGGTTAGTCTGGTTCGTATGAAAAATATGTAATCCATTCTAAAAGTTCCGTTACAAGTATATGAACTTTTGTGCTAGGATTGGCTTCAATTGGTGTTTTTGCTCCTTGCAATTGTAATAATTTTTTTGCTCTATTAATAGCATCTTCTTGGCTTCCTACTTCATAGATTATTTGTAATATCGAAGCATTTCCGTGTTCGTATTCAAATGTTTTATGCTTTTCATAAGTCCTTATATTTTCTTGTAATAGCGTATAGATTTCTGCTCTTGGCAATGCTACATTAGCGTCCACTTCAGATAAATGCAGTAAAAGCCAAAGTTCAAAAACTTCATTGCTGTATGCTGTTTCAATATTGTTGTCTTTTGCTATTTCAAAAGCATCTTCAAACCTTTTAATTTTGGTCGTATTTTCATCTGAATCATCTTTGTCAAAAACAGCCCATACAACATCAACATCTTTTTTTGATTCAACCGAAAGTTTTTCCCTTTCAACTATTGCTTGCTCCACAACACCTTTAGCATCTCTGCCTGTTCCTACTGGCTTAAGAAATATTGTTTCTTTCGGAATTTGATTTTTGAAATGCTCAAAATAAGTAGGTTCTGTATTTTCATCTTCGCAAACTATTAGGAACAAATATTGATACCGTTTGAACCTTATTGGTCGTTCTTCTAATTCGTTTTCTTGAAACTCTTTTAGCTTACCTTTTTTTGCCATTATTTTTTAATTTTAATGGTTTGAAAGGGCTTAAAAATGGAACAGCTCCATATCTTCCTTCAAAATACCTTTTCTCTTTATCTGTGTCGGGCCTTTCTTTTTCTATTTTAGAAGTTTTGGAATCTCCTAAATAAACGAAGTCAGATAGAGAAAATATTTCGGTAGATTCCCATTTATTTTTTTCGGTAAAATAAATTTGGTCTCTTCTAAGGTCTGAATATGAAAGTAAGTTTGTATCGTGAGTGGCAAAAATTAATTGAGCATTGTTGGGATTGGTCTCTTTATTCAAAAACATATTTATAGTGTCCAATGTCAATAACGGGTGCATCTTTGCCTCAATTTCATCAATGATTAAAACTCCTCCATTTTTTAAAGCCCATAAAATTGGCCCACTTAAATGGAATGCTTTATTCGTTCCTTTTGATTCTCTCTCATCAAAATTCCAAGCTATATTTTTACCTGTTTCGTTTCCATCAGATGAATATATTTTATGTAGTGCTTGAACCGAATAACTTTGGGAATCCGATAATTTTTTTATCAGTAAATTTCTAGTGCTTTCATTTATGTTTTTAGGGAGGTCTGCTTCATCAAAGTCTTTTTTAGAAATATCCACTCCAACGAAACCGAGGTTTAGCCTTATAAGATATTCAGTTATATTATTTCTGTCCAATTCATTATCCCACATACTAACAGTCCTTATTTCTTCATCTTCAGTGTCAATGCCATCAATGTTATTAAAGTGTTTAAACCATTGAAATATAGTTTTAGCTTCTTCAACATTAAGCATATCGCAAGTCGAAAGAAATAATGCATTAGGTCTTGTTGCTTCAATTGCTGCATCAATTACTTTGGCGTTTCCTTTAAATCCTGATGATGGGTCTATAGTATCTCCCTTTCTTAAAAATAATGAAACTTCTCTACCTATAGATTTTCTATACAACCACTCACTTGCAACTTCCTCTTTATGAAATTCAAGACCATACCTGTATTTGTCTTCATTAATGATGAATGTTATCTCAAATTTTGTCGGTTTTGACTCCCAACCTTCACGAAGTAAAAAGGGGTCAAATGGTAATTTTGTTGTTGATGAAGAACGCGCAGAAAGATGGACAAGTTTGTCAAGTAAGTTCAATGCAAGTAAAAGGTTGCTTTTACCACTTCCGTTTGCACCATAAATAGCCAAAGCGTTTAAGGCATTGTGTTTCCCATTAGAAATAATATTGTCCAAATATTCCTTTTGTTGTGAGGCAGGAATTAGGCTCAAAATCTGCTCTTCGCCTATTGATCTATAGTTGGCAACTTTAAATTCTATCAACATATCTTTTTATGAATAATTTCCGTAAAAATAATACAGTTCGACTAAAATTACAAATTAATTGTCAAGAAAATAAACGGTAATTGTTTAATATAGAATTTGCAGTCATAATAGAGCTGATGTGAGCCATTCTGCCAGTTACGTCGGGTCGCTCTACGCTTGCCAACAACGAACAGAGATAGGCCTTGTTGGTATATTTGAAAAACGTCAAGCCGACAACTGAAGTTCAATATAGTTTTATAAGTTGAAGATAAAAACAAAAAACCGGGAATAATAGCAGTTTGCAACAGACTTTTAAAACAGGTATTTGTTGTGGTAAAATCGGGCGTATTATACCCGGACAATTATTGTAAAAAAATTGCTATATTTATTTTGGTTTAATACAGTTAGGGTTGTATGTTCTCCCTTCGACTCGTTTTTCAAATACTTAGTCTGTATCCTCCGTGGGAGGATGTGTCACGGCAGTATAGGAACAAGGCAGGCACTTTTACATGGTTAACTTTTGTTTGCATTGCAAATGTTCCTGACTTGGTGCATGGGCTAATGGTTTAGTCTATTGCCAAAAGTTTGTTTCAGGTCATTAATTACCAAGCGAAATTTGCCGTCAAACTTTTTATTTATGTCGTCATACGAACCAATCAATCTTTCATAAATAGGGTTTCCAAATATTTCTTTCTCGTCAATGCTACGTTTAGAAGCAAGATTGGAAGCAAACACATCTTTGATTTTTTTCAGCACAATGATTTGTTCGTCTGTGAAGTTGTAAGTGTGTATGTAGGAAAGATAGTTTTTCTCAATGCGTTCTTTTGGTGTCGGTATTTTCTTTTTGCCTAAGGCGTGAAGTAAAAAGTCCCAAGCTGAACCTTCGGGGAAGTCGTACATTTTTTGCAAATGTCCTTCGTCTAAAAATGTGTTTGGTTTACTTAACCAATCCAGTAATTTAGCCATTTCCTCGTCTGTTGGCTGATAGTCGGCATGTTCTGCTTTTGTTTTCAAGTCTGCCATTACTGGCTCTTGTGTTTTCTTTAATTCTTCTTCAAAAATTCTTTTCGCTTCTTCAATTGGAATATTGTCTTTTACAATTATTGAATCTCCGTGAATTTCTACACGCTGAATTAAATGAGCAGGGTCAGGATTGTCAATTAAAAAGTAGTCGCCTTTTGGTTGTGGTGTTCCTGGTACTTTAGGTTTTTGGTCACCAGGTTTTACAATTTTCTTGTTTTCTTTTAGCGTTCCTTTTCCGTTGTCTTCCATTCGTCTGCATAAGCCTACAAAGTCTAAGATTGTAAAACTAAACTTGCCTGTTTTCGGGTCAAGTCGTGTGCCACGACCAACCATTTGAATGTATTTGCCAACCGATTTTGTAAGCCCTGCAAAAGCAATATAACGAACGCAAGGAATGTCAACCCCTGTGCTTAAAATGTCAATCGAAGTAACTACATACGGTTTTTGATAGGGTTTCTTAAACCACGCTTTCAGTGTTTCATTCAGTTCGTTGTTTTCCGAAATAACTGCTTCTGCGTAATATGGTTTTTCGGAAAGGTCTTTTTCAAAAACGGTATTTACTGCTTTTGCTAACTCAATGCAATGAGCCTGACTAACACCAAACAGGATTACTTTCTCTCCGTATTGCGTATTCTTTTTTAGTTCCTCTGCAATGCGTAAACAGTTTTCTTCTGAAATGAATTTGCGGTTGAGCTGTTCTAATTTCAGTTTCTTTTCTGCTCCTAATGCAATGGTGTATTTTTCTTGCGGGTCTAAAACGTGGTCAAAGGAAATTCCGTTTTCTTCGGCTTCCTGAATGAGTGAAGAAAGTAATTCAATGGGTTTGTATGGGGCAAGGAAACCTTCGCTAATGCCCCTGTCCATATCAAATTGAAAATCGGGTTCGCCTGTTTCGCAGCCAAATAATTTGTATGTATCAATGATTGCCAAATCTTCTTCGTCCACTTCTGTTCCTTCTTTGGGTGTGGCAATTCTTGGTGTGGCTGTTAACCCCACTCTCGGACAAAGAAAATGGTCGAAGATTAGTTTCCTGTTTACGTTTATGCTTCTGTGGCACTCGTCCACAATAATTAAATCGTAAAAGTTGAAAGGCAAATCGCTGTGAATTAATTCTAAAGTATCAATAACAACAACGTGAATGCTGGCATGTTTTCTTGCTCTGAAATTTGAAGTTGTAATCCAACTGCTTGTATGTTCCCGACTGATTAAAGCAAAGCCATCATCAACCGATTGTTTTGCTAACATTCTTCTATCTACAACAAACAAAATGCGTTTGGCTAAACTGCTTCCTAATAATGCTTTTACCAAGGCTACAGCTGTTCTTGTTTTACCAAGACCGGTTGCCATGTGAATCAACATTTTTTGTTTGCCAGCTTTGTAGTTTTCAATAATCGTTCTAATACATTGAAGTTGGTAATATCTTTCTTTACCAATACTTGGGTCGAAACCGCCTGCAATGGTTGTGTCAATGGTAATTTCTTTATTCGAAGCAATTTTTTTCTGCTGCTCAACTTTGAGTTTCATTTCTTCCAAACTCATAAAGGAAGTTACCTGCTTAAATTCTCCTGCATCTAATCCCTTCCAAGCATTGTCGTAGAACAAAATTCTTTCGGTGCTG
This sequence comes from Segetibacter sp., assembly GCA_031423805.1. GTDB lineage: Bacteria > Bacteroidota > Bacteroidia > Chitinophagales > Chitinophagaceae > Segetibacter. The sequence goes on from JANPGE010000068.1 coordinate 6,569, forward strand.
CAAGCATAAAGAAAACGGGGTTTAAGCAAATGCGTAACTACGGTACGCAATTTTAGAAGGTCTTTATTCTCTTTGTCAAGATTGTTTTCAATAACGGCTAATACTTCTCCGTTTAAATCTTGCAAAACAATATCAGGACGAATGTTTTTTAAATTGCCATAATCCTTTTTCAGATTTTCTGAAATATCATAAGTCTGTTGATAGAGAAGCGTATCTTCTATCTTCCAGCCATACTCATTTATTAGTCTAAGTATGATGGGTAAATCGGTAGAAGTAGCTTCGTTAATTTTCTTGCTCATCTTCTACTTCGTTTTTTATTGGTTCAATATGTTCAACGCCCCAAACATCAGATAATATTTGATTGATTCTATTTTCAGATTCTATTTTCATTTTGCGTAATCCATACAACAGTTTATTTTGTTCTTCAATTTCAGAAATGATTTGTTCCTGTTTAGAAATGTCTGGTAATGGAATAAGTATAGATTCAAATTCGCCATTACTGACATTTGGCTGATTTGCTTCATCTGAACAAAACGATTCTAATTGTTTTAAATAAAATTCCGTTCCCATAAAGACGGCTAAATATGATGGTAACAATTCATCATTGAAAAATTGCCATTTTCCAACTCTTTGATTAAGCATACTGCCTTCAAAATCTTCGTTAATGATAGCATATTTTAATCCCGACTTTATTATTGGACGAGTCATAGCAAAAACAATATCTCCTTTTTTTAATACAAAATTTGGTTTACCGGTTCTGTATTTTTCATCAACAAATCCAATATCATCAGTGATTGAACCATTTAATACGCTTCCTATTTTTATTAATGGTATCTGACCTATTGCTTTTGTTTCAGATACTTCTAAACTTGGAAAAGAATAACCACCTAAAACTTTTGCATAATCACCGATTGGTTTTCTTGCGTAATTTTCATCACTTACACTACTTCCAATGTTTTTAAAGAGTAAATCCACTCCTTCAATAATCGCTTTTTGCTTATTTATTTGAGCAACAATTGTATTTTGTTCGTCAGGAGAAGGTAAAGGGATTTCCAAAATTTCAATAAATTCAGGTTTGCTTCTTCCCTTGATTCCTCCAGGCTTGTTTTCATTTACATATTGAATAAATGATTTGTCCCTCACCATTAAATGGACAAACTCTGGCATTGCCTTGCTTCTGTCAACTTCGTAAACCAAATAGTCAAGAGAAGTCAAAACTTTTCCATAATTATTAATTGCTGTCGCCCCTTGGTGGAAATTTATTTTAGATATTAGTAAATCTCCAATTTCAGAAAATTGTAAATCAATACCTGTTTCACTATCATCTCTTAAAATCATAGCACCGTCCTTAAACCGAATTTTTTCAACAATTCTATAATCAGGGTTGAAGTCTTCAAGTTTTAGAATCTCCCTTTTTATAGTCATTAAATTGCCCAATTTCTCTCTCTCATACTTCGCACCACTTTTTAGTATCTCTTAAATCACATGCAACTCCTTATGCTTCAAAATAAGATTATTATCCAAATTACTTACATATTCTCGGGCAATATCAGCTTCAAGTGAATTGACAGGGTTAAGTTTCAGCAGATATGGTAAAATGTTTTCAGGCTTAGTATTGTTTAGCTTCTTATAAACATCTTCTAATGTTGTTGCACCATTAGGTTGTATGTGTTTGAGTGCCTCTATCCATTCTACAATTTGGCTATCGCTGATAGTACTTTTATAATTTGCTAAGTTGAAAGAATAGTTGTGTGCTTTATCAATTCGTTTGGCAATTTCATTTTGTATTCGGTTTCCCAGCATTTGGTCAAAGATTTTTAATTCCAATGACTTGTCCGCTTCTGAAGCTTTTTCCGCTTTTATCTTTTTATCAAGGTCAACTTCTTTTTTCTCTCTTTCAATTTTGCCTTTGGCTTCCATATCTGTCCGGGTTTCTATCCGGATTTTTTCTTTTACTCTTGGGTCAAGTGTTTTAATCCATTCAGCAGGAATACAAAATTGGTTTTTAGTTTCTGGCGGTTGCTTTCCGTGTTTTACAAATTCATGATACAACGTTAAACATTCAATAAGTTGATTTCCTTTCTGCTCTTTTCGGTTGGTTCCCATTGTATAACCATCGTTGGTTATTTTGTAAAACCAAGTCCAATCAGTTTTTCCACCTTTTTCAAAAATGAGAATAGATGTTTTGGGACCTTGTCCGTTTTTACTTACAAACAAACCTTGAGGTAAAGAAATTACGGCTTTTAATTGTGCTTCATCCATCAACATTTTACGCAAAGCCTTTGCACTAAACTGGTCCCATGTATGGAAGCCTTCCGAAACCACAACGGCACACCTGCCGTTTTGTTTGAGTTGCTCAAACATAAGTTTCACAAATAAAATAGTTGTTTCCGATTCTTTGGAATATTCACTCCACACATCAGGATAGCTTTCTTGGTCTCGTTGTGCACCAAAGGGGGGATTAGCCAAAATAACAGATTTACTTTCATGGTCTGTTACAGGTCTGTATTTCGCCAGTGAATCACCTTGCTCAATATTGGCTGGGTTTAATCCACGAACATAAAAGTTGATTGCCGCCATTTTGCGTATCATTCCCAAATATTCAATTCCTGTAACTCCACTACGGTAAAACTGTGTTGTTTGCTCAATGCTTGGAAAGTCCAATTGATTGAACTTGAAATAATCATCGAACCAAGCAGATAATTCCGAATTGGCTTTTTCGCCCGGCCATTCACGACTGGGGTCAACTCTACGCATTACAAATTCGAAAGCATCAAAGAGAAAACCGCCAGTGCCACAAGCAGGGTCAAAAATTAAATCGTCAAAGTTTGGCTCAATTAAAGCCGTCATAAATTGCCGAACATGGTCTGGTGTACGGAATAGTCCAACATCTTTTGTTCCCCCTGTTTCACTTAAAGCAGATTCAATAGCATCTCCTAATAAATCTGTTTTCAATAACCTTGCTTCTTCAATGTCGTTTGCAACAATGCTTATTACTTCACCGAGGTTTCCGCTGTTTACGTTATTGGTGAAATTTGAGTTACTGAATACTTCTTCAATCAACACAAGTTGGTCTTGTACTTTTTGCGGAAGGTTTCCTTCAAACACTTGTCTTGCACTGTGTAAAATGCTGGAATAAAATGGAAAGAAATTGTCGTTGAGTTCTGATAAAATTTGCTCGTTTGAAACCGTCGGTAAATAAGAGAACAAACGATTTTCGTTTGTTTCTTCTACACCAGTCTTTGGATTTTTCCAAACATAGTCAGCCGAAAAAAGTTTGCGTAAAGGCTTAAATTCTTCGTCTTGTTTTATTTTGGTTTCAAAAATTCTTAATAAAAGCAATTCGATGATGTATTCTACCCGTTGCACTGGTGTGCCAGCAGGTCGCAATTTATTATGAAGTTTCTTTAAAGCGTTGTTTGTTTTGTTATCTGCGTAGTGTACTGTCGATCGTCCCATAATATTTTTGAAGTGTCGAAGATAATATTTATATACTGGTATACCTCTCTATTAATTGCCTATTTGTCAAGTGGCTACCGTGGGGTGGTGGGTGGGCTTGGTGTCGACTAAAGATGGTTGCTGAAGTGTATTGCTAATGATGATAGGTCGTCAGCCGGGATGGGTGGGCTGTGCGTTAGCATTTTTAACTATTTGTCCCCCCTGCAGGCAGGCTTAGCTTTGATTCGAGGTTTTGTGTGTTTTACAATGTGTTCCGCAATCTGGTGCCAATCGGACATAAATGTTTCGGCATTTTGCCCGTAAGGAATAATATAATTAAATGCTCTCCCTTAACCTCATTAAAAGTCCTCGTTTGGTCATGTCGCTTAACAATTCTCTTACAGTGCTTTCTGTTGAATCCGGCAACGCTTCCAATGCTTCTGCATAGCCAAAACAAACCTTGTTCTGTCCGTTGAAATGAGACAGCAATTCATTTGACTGCGTAGAAATATATTTATGCTTCATAGTTGTTTTGTCAGGTTTAACCTGACTAATGTGATACGAGAGATAAATAATAATGTTGAAAAGGTGACTACAATATGCTTTATAGTGTAATTGTCAGGATAAACCTTACTGATACGATATGAAACATACTCGCAACTTTTTGAATCTGTTGGACTTTTTTATATGCATTTCGTCAGGTCAGCATAGAGAAAAAAACAATCCCGAATTATTGTAATATTTTTTAAGTAGCATAAACCATTACTGTTGCCCAGTAATAAAAAAACACCAATCCCACTGTATGCTACACAAAAAAGCCCCTGAACTTAGTGTCAGGGGCTTTTTAATAATTTCAACTGACCTATTTTTTCCTAAAAAATATTCTTATGGGTACACCAGTAAATTTAAAATTCTGTCTTAACTGATTTTCAAGATAGTTTTTATAAGGTGTTTTAATATCATCGGGATAATTGCTGAAAAATGCAAAGGAAGGTACATGCGTTGGCAATTGGGTGATGTACTTGATTTTGACTGCATTGCCTCTTACAACCGGGGCGTGGTAGGCTTCTACCGCCTTCAACATTACATCATTCAATTTAGAAGTTGGTACTTTCTGCATTTTGTTATCATACACCTCCAAAGCCATTTCCATAGCTTTCATTATTCGTATCTTCTCTTTTACTGAAATGAACAAAATAGGAACATCAGTAAAAGGTGCCAATTTTTCTTTCAGCAATTTCTCGTAGTCACGGGCCGAGTTGGTTTCTTTAGATTCTACAAGGTCCCACTTGTTTACAAGTACAACAATGCCTTTTCCCTTTTTTACTGCAAGACTAAAAATATTCAAATCCTGTGCTGTTATACCTTTTGAAGCATCTAACAGAAGCAGGCATACATCAGCTTCATCCATCGCCTTTATGGCACGTATTACGGAGTAAAACTCAAGGTCTTCATTTACCTTGGTCTTACGTCTTATACCGGCAGTGTCTATTAATATAAATTCTTTTTGAAAAAGATTGTAGTGGGTATGTATGGTATCTCTTGTAGTACCTGCTATATCACTAACTATTGTTCTCTCCTGCCCTACTAATGCATTCAGCAACGAAGATTTACCTGTATTGGGCTGACCAATAATCGCAAATTTCGGTAACGCATCCACGGCATTTTCAGCATCGGGATCTATAGCGGGCATCAGGTCGGCTAATGCATCCAATATTTCACCTGTACCGCTACCGCTTGCACTGCTTACAAAAAATATTTTCTCAAATCCCAAACTGTAAAACTCTGCAGCTTCCAGCAATTTGGCGCTGTTGTCTACCTTATTTACACAAAGAAAAACGGGTTTGGTACTTCTGCGCAACAGGTCTGCCACTGCATCGTCCAATTCGGTAATACCGGTATAGGCATCTACCATAAAGATTAAAGCATTGGCTTCCTCTATAGCTAATTTAACCTGTTTGCGTATTTCGGTCTCAAATATGTCAGATGAGCCTTCTACAAAACCTCCTGTATCTATTACATTAAATGGCTTTCCTATCCATTCTGCCACACCGTAGTGCCGGTCACGGGTTACACCGCTAACATCATCAACAATTGCCTGACGCTGTTCTACCATCCTGTTGAAAAAAGTGCTTTTGCCCACATTTGGACGGCCAACTATTGCTACTGTAAAACTCATTGTTATTATTTGTTGAGGGTAGATCGTTGAGGCTATAACCTCAATATTTTCAACCCTTATTTTTAATCCTACATTCTAAACATTAAATGTCGTATAGCAGTACATAGGTTACACTTTTCGCTTACCGTTAAGAACAACCGAATTTTATGGTTGCCCTTAAGGGCGGTTAAGGCTCACTATTGTAGCATAACATAGGTTACACTTTATATATTTTT
>JANPGE010000069.1:0-14162 GCA_031423805.1 Segetibacter sp.
AAAATATTTTAAATTTGTTATTAACAATAATTATTTATTTATAAATTCATATAATATTTTATTTAATAAAAATTTTGGAAGGACTAATTTTACTTTGTAACTTGAACTGTAATAAGGGTTAATCCTGTGATTACCAAAATATAATTCCCCCGCCTATTGGATGTTTACAATATCCTATATAATTATTGAATCTAGTTTTTTTAAACTAAAACATACACCTATGTACCATCAATTGGCTATTAAGGGGCAGTTTACTCAAAGAGAGATTGATATTTTAGAACTTGTTGCAAAAGCAGCATTGAGAAAGACTATTGCTTCTGAACTTAACATGTCTATTCATACTGTAGATACTCATTTACGAAGCATTCATCAAAAGACGAATACCAACTCTATGGCAGAATTGATTCTGTATATAATGAATACCTTACCCCCTACTGAAAAATAATCTAATCATTATTTTGAAGGAACGGTAACATATAAACTAACATAACACATCCTGCCTTATAGCTAAATAATCAACTAACTTTATATAGGTAATGATCAACTAACTTAATAACAGCCAAACTTTGATGATGGCAAACTGTACAAAAACAATCATCAATTTTGTAAGTGTCTTTCTTTTATTACCATATCCCGTAAGCAAAATTTTGGGTAAGCTCATTAGCAGCACGGATGGAGAGAGCAGGTACGAGGGCAAAAATTTTACCAACCATTTTCATAGTGAAAGAGGCAGTAACAGCATTTCCAGTAATAATATTGGTATATTGCAGAAGATAATAATGGCAACTTAGCTGAATATTTGAATAAGTCAAGCCCATTTCACTACATTTTTATTATATAAAAATAACTACGCTACACTAATCTTCCTATTTTAGTGCACCGGAGGGGGCTTCCTAATCCAATTTCAACACCGCCAAAAACGCCTCCTGCGGAACCTCCACATTGCCTATTTGCTTCATCCGCTTCTTACCTTCTTTTTGCTTTTCCAATAGTTTGCGTTTACGGCTTATGTCGCCTCCGTAACATTTTGCAGTTACATCTTTGCGCATGGCGCTAATGGTTTCACGAGCTACAATTTTGGCCCCAATAGCGGCTTGTATTACTATTTGGAACTGTTGACGGGGTAATAGTTCTTTTAGTTTTTCTGTAAGCTTACGGCCAAAATCCTGTGCACGGCTGCGGTGTATGAGGGCACTTAGGGCATCTACCTTCTCGCCATTGAGGAGTATGTCCATTTTTACAATGTCACTTTCACGGTAACCTATAGGATGGTAATCAAATGATGCATAACCACGGGTACCGCTTTTCAGCTTATCATAAAAGTCAAAAACGATTTCTGTCAGAGGCATTTCAAACGACAACTCAACCCTTGTAGCAGTGAGATAACTTTGATTTAGTAATATTCCTCTCTTGCCCAAACAAAGAGTTATAATATTACCAATATAATCAGAATGGGTTACTATTTGCGCCTTAATAAATGGTTCTTCTATTTTCTCCAATCTGGTAGGGTCGGGCATTTCAGTGGGGTTGTTTACAGTAATTATATCCCCTTTACTTGAATATGCTATAAAGCTTACGTTGGGTACAGTGGTGATAACAGTTTGATTAAACTCACGTTCTAAACGCTCTTGTATTATCTCCATGTGCAACATCCCCAGGAACCCGCAACGGAAGCCAAAACCCAATGCCTGTGAAGTTTCCAATTCAAATGTAAGCGATGCATCATTGAGCTGTAGCTTGTCCATACAGTCCCGCAGTTCTTCAAAAGCATCGGTCTCTACCGGAAAAATTCCGGCAAATACCATCGGTTTCACTTCTTCAAAACCCTTGATCATTTCCGAAGGGTTATTAGCCAAAGTGATGGTATCTCCCACCTTTACCTCTTTGGCATTTTTTATACCTGTAATGATATAACCCACATCGCCTGCACTTACCTGGTCTTTAGGTGTCATGGTCAACTTAAGCACACCAACCTCATCTGCATTATAATCTTCACGTGTACTTACAAACTGAATCTTATCGTTCTTTTTCAGTGTGCCATGCATGATACGATAGTAGATGATGATGCCTCTGAAACTATTGTAAACACTGTCAAAAATGAGTGCTTGTAATGGTGCGGTAGGATCACCCTTTGGTGCAGGTATACGGTTTACGATAGCAGCCAATATTTCTTCAATTCCAATACCACTTTTCGCACTTGCCAATAATATATCTTCGGGCTTACAGCCAATGAGGTCTATGATTTGATCTTTTACTTCCTCTATCATTGCGCCTTCCATGTCTATCTTGTTAATGACTGGGATGATCTCGAGGTTGTTATCTATGGCAAGGTAAAGGTTGCTGATCGTTTGCGCTTGTATGCCTTGTGAAGCATCCACCAAAAGCAAAGCCCCTTCGCAGGCGGCCAATGCACGGCTTACTTCATAACTGAAATCTACGTGGCCGGGAGTATCTATAAGGTTGAAAATATATTGCTCACCGTTTAAAGCATAGTTGATCTGAATGGCATGACTCTTAATGGTAATCCCCTTTTCGCGTTCCAAATCCATATCATCCAATACCTGTGCCTGCATATCCCTGTCGCTGATAGTATGCGTAAATTCAAGCAGGCGATCTGCCAATGTACTTTTCCCATGGTCAATATGGGCAATAATGCAAAAATTCCTAATATTCTTCATCGTGGCGCAAAAGTAAGTCAATAATGGGTGAATGTAAAAATTTGGGGAGTTATGCCAGACAAGCCCAGTATATCGGAACGATTATGACAAAACTGCGCCCATACTGTTAGTCATTTCCCTCAAATCCTAAAAATTTCTTAAGAAGATTACCTGCATCGTTTCACTGCAACCCTTTTAATCAAAGCCCGTATTTCATATCCGTATTGAAAGTAAAGTCATTTCATGATTGTGCTTTTTTGAAAGAAAACATAAACCGAAAACAAATTAAACTTTAGAAAAAAATGAAAAAAAGAAATCTTTTAAGAACTGCCTGCATGTTACTAACGTGTATCTATCTTGTGTCTTGCTCCAAAGATGATAATACTGTTACTACAGTTACAGGTAAAGACATTAACACCGCTAACAAAGTAAGTGTTGACAGATTTAGCACAACAGCAGGTCATTTAATGGTTAGAACTGCTACCAACGGTTTGCCGGCAGCTAACGCCGCAATAAATTTTGACAATGCACCTTTTATTACTCAAGGTCTTGACCGTAACGGCGTAACTGTTAGATACTACAACTTCGATGTTCAATCCACCATGCCAGATGACATTTATGTATTTTTTAAAAGTGGTGCAACTACGCCAATTTCGGGTCAAAACAATGTAATCAATACCTTACCCGGCGAAAGCGGCTACAATGATTTTTGGCTAATGAACAAAGTAACTGTTCCTGAAAATTATGTAGCAAATAGCTTAACCAGTGAAGCCGAAATCCTGGCATCGGGATACACCATTACCAAGACATCCACAATCGTTAATTGTCCGGTAGTTCCATTTGGGTCTACTGCAGCAAAAAGTTTTATTGCCGGAACAGCCAGCTCACTAACTCTTGGATGGTACAAAGGTCAGGCTGTGTCCTATTTCAATTTTGGTGAAGCAGCATTAACAGCAACTACCAGTACTGAAGTGCCAACTTCTCCAATTTATGTTATGTTCAATGACAACACAACAGGGCCGGCATCAGGATTTAAAACGGAAACAGCGAACCCTTTGCAAACGCATAATGTATTGGCAACCCTACCCGGCGATGTTGGCTACAGCCCATTATGGTTTGTGAGAGTGATTGATAATTCAAATTTTAATGCAGTAACCAATTTAGCAACGGCCAGTAGTTTTAGTAGCTCACCAGCGGGTGCAACAGTAAACTGCCCGGTGGTAAAGTAGCAGATGGTTGTTTATATTACTTAATTAAGTTGCTCTAAATGACTTTGCTCCAATCATGTTTAGTCAATTCACATAACCGTTCTTTTTTGTAAGCTAAATAAATCACCAAAATTCAAGTTGAAAAAAGGGTTGCGGTTTTTATAAACTGCAACCTTTTTTTTATTAGCACGTATTTTATTTTACTACAACAGTTTCAAATTCTATTTATCAAAAAAATGAAAAAATGAAAACTAAAAAATCTATTGCATTGGGAATGTTTGCAGGTACAATCATTTTGGCAACCTCATGCATGAAAGACAAATTCGATTCGCCATCAACCGGCGACAAAGATCTTTTATCAATGATAAATGAAAAGGGCCAAAACCCTGATGAATTATCGCTTTCTACTGAAAACCTATCGTCGAGACGGAAGGACGGGCATTATGTTTACCTGGAAAGTAATGACTCAGTTCAAAACCGAATATTGGTGTATGAAGAGCAAAATGACGGAAGCCTTGTAGCAGATGGAATGACTCCTTCCGGAGGTAAAGGAAACGGTGGAGGTTTGGGCTCGCAAGGTGCCGTGATATTGGACGAGAACCATAAATGGCTTTATGCGGTTAATGCGGGCAGCAATTCCATTTCATCGTTTAAAGTAAATAATGATGGTTCTCTTATGCTTAAGAATACCGTATCAAGTTTTGGAACCAAACCGGTGAGTTTATGTGTAAAAAAATCGCTTTTGTATGTTGTCAATAGCGGCACGAGCAACATTCATGGTTACACAGTAAGCGGTAATGGCAACATGAATTCAATTACCGGCTCGGACAAATTATTAAGTACTTCAAGTGCTGGTCCGGCACAGATTTCCTTTGGGCCAAATGGAAATTGGCTGGTGGTAACAGAAAAAGCTACCAACAAGATAACCCGCTTTAATCTCAATGGTGCAGGTGCTGCAGGGACGGCCATAGTCAGTAATTCCAATGGCCCTACCCCTTTTGGTTTTAGCTTTGCGCAGGATAAATACATGGTTGTATCTAATGCTGCCGGAGGTGCTGCTAATGCAGGATCTTGTACATCTTACAGCACAACAGGCGGAACATTCAATTCAATAAATGGAATTGTAAATAATAACCAATCCGCACCATGTTGGGTAGCGATTACAAATTATGGCAGATTTGCGTTTGTAACCAATACCGCAAGTAACAATATTTCTTCATATTACATAAATGGAGACGGTGCTTTGTACCTCGTCAATGGTGCTGCAGCAACTTCCGGTGCAGGGCCCATTGACCTTGTAGTATCAAGCGACAACAAGTGCGTGTATACACTTTGCGGAGCTGACCGTACCATTTACCAATACAGAAGAACTTTTCTTGGCGGCATCAGTAGCAATGGCTTTATAGGCGGCTTACCGGCACATGCTGCCGGACTTGCAGAATATTAATTGTTTGAGAATTTTGCTTGTTGTTGACTTCAATCAGTTTGCAAAAATAGCCCGTTTTTAAACGGGCTATTTTTGCAAACTGAACAGCCCCCAAGAGCAATTTTAGCCTTAAACTATTAATCTAATGAATGGAGTAGATGGGAAAATAACTTTAGTCGTCAGGACGAGAGTTAGATAGTTAAGTAGCATTATCCAAGAATACAAATATCAGTCCCTGAGTTGAGAAGCCACAAACGATGGTGAGTAAAAGAAAAAATTTTGGTCAGAAAAAAATATTCTACCCACAAATAGAATGATAAATGGTTGACAAAAATGGATTATGGGCTTTGATAATCATATTCTACGAGGAAATGAATGAAGCATGTCTTTTCATTGATTGAGACAAGCGATCATTGTGGCTTTGTCAAATAATAAAAAGGGGCCCTTACAGCCATGCCAGTCAACTTGTTGTTTTCTCTAAATCAACGTCTGCTCCATACAAAATGTAATCCTGTAGCCATTACAGGCATTGATCCAATTCCAATTCCCCTTAATGGTATTTGAAGGTATGGTTCTACGCGGAGATTATTCTTTTTGTTAAGCGCAAATTGATAACCTGCAGCAACATTTATCATGGAGGCAAAATAATTGTGCATGTGCTGATATTTGCTGTCCATTTCTGTTTGCGCTCCGCTGATTAATGCAAAATAATGGTTGCTTTCTGTAGTCATCAGGAAAGATGAAATACCCGTCACTAAGTAAAATGTATTGTTTCCTTTTTGGAGATTATACTTCAGGTTGACAGGCAGTTCAATTAATACACTATTACCAGTCACACTATTGACTACCATATCAGATGGCATGGAACCTGATTTTGGTTTGAAGTATAATCCGCTACTAAAATATTTCTTTTGAGAAAGTTGTAAACCTGTTTCTATTGAGATTTTGTTGTTAAGCTGCACTCCTGCTAACAAACCGGCATTCCAGCCCGGCTTGGTAAGACCTTGGTTTTTTACCTGATTATACTCTAAACCTGCACTGATTGAAAAATAAACTCTTGACTTTGATTGTCTATTGAGTGCAACCTTAATGGTATCTTTATTTTGAATAAAAAATTTGTCAATAAATGTGTCAATCCTGTAAATTGTATTAGTTTTTACTGTGGCATCATTGATACCCCCTCCAAAAGGAGAAACTGACGCTGTGAGTGCGTTGCTTTCTTTGATGTGGGAACTTTTTGAATCATTATTTTTACTTTCACTAACAACAGTTATTTCGCGTTTAATGGCTGGTTGATTTGTTAAAAGTTTGTCATGCGGAGAAGGGGGAAGAAAAATTCCGGCATTTCGCCTGTACAAATTTGTCTTACTACTTTTTTGCAGTTGATTGTGTTCATCCTTTTTCATTCCCAATGCCATGTCAGGTTTGCTGGTATTTTCGTCATCACTTTTGGCTGTATTTCTTGGTAAACCAAGTACCGAACTATTTATTTTTGACCGCCCCACTGCAATTTTTATCACGACCCCATTATTTTTTAAAACACCAAAAGTCATAACGCCAATCAAAAGAAAAACAATTGAAACAAATAAGAAAAAGGGCTTCCGTTTTGAGACTTTTATCCAGACATTTGCCGGTTCATTTTCCAACAAAAATTGTAAGGTTTCCCAATCTCCATTAGAAGTCTTAAGTGGATAGTTATCTGCCGCTTTGCGAAACAAATCATCCATATGGTTATCTACATTTTGCATTCTACAGCTTCTTCTATTTGTTTAATACTATTTTGTAACATGACCCTGGCACGAGAAAGGCATGATTTAGATGTACCTACTGAAATATTGAGTATATCAGCTATTTCCAAATGATTATACCCATCAATGACATAGAGATTGAAAACCGACCTGTACTTTGGCGATAACTGTTTAATAATTTTTATCAAATCTTTGTAAAGCAGGTTTTTATCAGCATCCTGATTACTATCTGTTATTTCCCAAATATGTTCAGGAATGGTTCCTATTTCCGGTATCATTTTTCTTTTTCGCAGAAAATCGATCGCCGTATTAATCATAATTCTTTTTATGTAACCCATTAAGATTTGCTCCGTACTTTCCGGTGACCCCGGTTCAAAACGGTCAAAAGTATTAAAGAGCTTTAAAAAGCCATCGGTTGCAACATCCAAAGCATTTTCGTAGTGATAAATGTACCTGAAAACAGTTTTTAACGCAAACCCATAGTAACGCCCATAAAGCATCTTTTGATACTTATGCTCTTTGTTATGGCAACCTTTCAATATGATAAACAAGTCATCCAATCAATCATTACTGTATTAATTTATTAAAAACCGTTTCCGCTTTTACCGCTCGAAATTATCGTCTGCTTTATTGGATACGAATAATTTGGATAATGGTTGCAATAAGCATAAAAACTTAATACTTAAAGGCAATCAAAGTATATATAAATTTAGTTTCAGCCCCGTTCTACAAACCTCCAAAACAGCTGAACCATTAAATAGTGCAAATAAATATTACTGATTTCTTTAACAATAATAGGCAATGATTGCTTTTAATTTGCGTTAGACAATCCAGGATTGTTTAGTTGCTAATTATAAAAATAGAAATTAATTTTAAACTATAAATGGGCTTATGAAATACATTGTATTGATTGTTTTGTTTTCTCTTACTTTTTCTGCCTGTACAAAAGAGCAAAACAGGCAACTTCTGAATGCCTACTTCAAGTTTAAGGTAGATGGAACAGAAGTAAACATTGTAGATGAAATTGGTTTAAATGACAATCTTTTTGAGTGTTTGTTGGTAGGAGATACAGCCTTGTATATTGATGCAGTTAAGAAGGTGCAGGGAGCAGGATTTGCTATTAAGCTTCCGAAAATTGTAGATTCAACTTATACTCTGGACAGCACTCAAAGGGCATATTATATAGATCCGGGAGAACAGAACAGATATTATACCAACAGTCTTTTCAAAGGAACTATTACAATTAAAAGGGGGACATTTCAGGCTAAAGATATGCTGAATACTATGTCGGGCACTTTTTCTTATCGGGTCATTGATACATTAAACAACAGAATTCACGATATTACTGAAGGCTCATTTTTTATGGAGAGGAAAGAGCAGTAAAGCATGTGTAAAGTGTTAGGTGTTAAGTGTTATTAAGTAGGTAAGGAATGAAAACCTACTTCTTAACTTTTAAAATTTTGTTTCAACTTTGAATAATTGACTCAATGACTTATTGACTCAATGGCAGCGGTAGTAGCTCAATTGGTAGTCCGCCGGCCAACGGATTCCAAGCTCAGGGCCGAGAGTTCGAATCTCTTTTGCCGCTCATTTTTCTTTTTGGTTTCAAACAACTGAACAAAGGATGCAACGGGACAAAGAATGAGAATACTTTTCTTGTCTTAATACTAAATACTTCTACTAAATACTAACTACTAAATACTAACTACCCCCTCTCCAATTGCGCCTTCATCTTTTTAATCCTGTCTTCCAGTTTTTCGGAGCTCATGTTTTCTCTAATGCTATCTACTTTTATAGGAAAGCAAAAAGGGGTTAATTGTTTGGGGAAAGTCAGTACAATCTTTGAGTTTTGCACCCGATCCAACATTTGCCTAAGGCGAAGTTCTTCCATTTGTTGCTCCATTACTTCGTTGTAGGCTTGTCTTATCAGCAGGTTGTTGCTGTCATATTCTGTAAATACATTGAACAGCAACGAAGCTGAAGATTGCAGGTGTCTTGCCTTTTTATGTTCACCCGGATAGCCCTGAAAAATGAGTCCGCCAATCACAGCTATTTCCCTGAATTTTCGCCGGGCCATTTCTGTACTGTTCACACTTTTCTGAATATCTGAAAACAAATTTTCTGTCGTAAACAATTCATAGACATTGCTGTCGTCAACGGGTATGGGTTGATCGCTTAGCAATTCAAAACCATAATCATTCATGGCAAATGAAAATGTGATTGGCATAATGCGGCTGATGCGATAGGCCAATATAGCTGCCATGGCTTCATGCACCAAACGCCCTTCAAACGGGTAAACAAACAAATGAAATCCGTCTTTGGTTTCTATCTGTTCTATCAACAATTCATCGGCCTTGGGCACGTGGCTCAATTGCTCCTGCAATTGAAACAACGGTTGCAAAACCTGCAACTCCACATCTTTCGGTTTATTAAACGCTTCGTTGAATTTGCGCCGCAACATGCTACTCAAGTTAGACGAGAGCGGCATTCTACCACCTTGCCAACTCGGTACAATTGATTTAGCAGAATTTGATTTTCGCACCAACACGGTCATGTCTTTTATCATGACCAACTCAACGTTTCTACCTGCTAATGTGAATACTGTACCTGGTTCAAGGCGGCTGATAAAATATTCTTCAATTACGCCAATGTACCCACCTGATACAAACTTGACCTTCAACATGGGGTCGCTGACAATGGTACCAATATGCATCCTATGACGCATCGCCATTCGCCTGTTCTTCATGCGATAAATGCCGTCCTCACCTACTTCTACTTTCTTAAAATCATCATATACCTGTAACGCCGCCCCACCGCTTACTATGCTTTGCAACAACTGATCAAACTCGTCGCGATTCATTTCTGCGAAGCAGTAAGTTTTTTTCACTTCGTGAAATATCTGATCCGGCTCAAAACCTTCGCTGATGGCTAAAGTACATAAGTATTGAATCAATACATCAAAGCTCAAAAGCCGTGGTTCGCGGCTTTCAATAATGTTTTCTTTTATGGCTTCTTTGAGTGCTGCAGCCTCAACCAATTCAAGCGAATGGGTTGGTACAAAATGAATTTTACTCACCTGCCCCGGTTGGTGCCCACTGCGGCCTGCACGTTGCAGAAACCTTGCAACACCTTTTGGTGACCCAACCTGTATTACCGTTTCTACCGGCCGAAAGTCAACACCCAAATCAAGACTGGCGGTACAAACCACCGCTTTTAGTTTAGTGGTATGCAGCGCTTCTTCTACCCAAATCCTAAGCTCCTGTTCTATACTACCATGATGTAGCGCAATAGCACCGGCAAGATCAGGTGCCAATGTCAGTAAAGTTTGATACCACCGTTCGCTCATGCCACGGGTATTGATAAAAACAAGTGTAGTAGTGTTTGCCCTGATTATTTCAACCACTTGCTGCGCAAGATTCAATCCCAAATGACCTGCCCAGGGAAACTTTTCTATTTCAGCAGGCAATACGGATTCTACTTCAATTCGCTTTTTAAGTTTAGCTGTTATTATTTCGCCTCCGGCAAATGCAATTGCTGATTCTGATTGTTGTGTATTGTAAGATGAAAGTGAAGCCAACAGCACGTCCCTTGCCTGTTCTAAATTTCCTATGGTTGCGCTGATACCGAAGATGATAAGGTCGTCTCTTTTGTTTGTTTGGTGTTTGGAGTTTGGGGTTGTTTGTTCTTTTGTTGTTTGTTGCTGCTTTTTGTCTTGATACTTACTACTTTCTACTTTATACTTTCTCAATCCCACCAACCTGCTTATTGCTAATTCTACCTGCACACCACGTTTGCTGCCAAGCAGTTCGTGCCATTCATCTACTGCTATTATTTTTAGAGTTGCGAAAATTTCAGGATAACCTTTTTGCGCCAGCAATAAATGCAAGCTTTCAGGGGTAATGATAAGGGCTTCGGGCATGTTTCGTTTTTGCCGTTGACGTTCGTTTGTATCAGTGTCGCCGTTGCGAATGCCTATTTGCCAACTCATGCCCAATTCAGTAATCACCTCCTCCATGGCACGGGCTATGTCTTTGCCCAATGCACGAAGCGGCGTAACCCACAACAGTTGCAATCCATTTTTCTTTCTAGTTTTGTAATCCTTTGGATGTTCGTTTATGAAGCTGACAAGTGCCCCGAGAAAAACTGAAAATGTTTTACCAAAACCTGTAGGGGCATTAACCAAACCACTGTTGCCCAAATGAATTTGCTGCCACGTTTCTTCCTGAAATTGAAATGGTTTGTGGCCTTTTGAGGCCAGCCATTGTGTGATTATTTTATAACCGGGAGATTTGGAAAATAGCATATTGCGTAGCAAACTATAATTTCGATTTTCTTTCTATTAGATTTGTTATAACGTCTTCAAATACTCAATCACAGCCTTTCGTTCTTTATCATTTAGCTTGTCGCCAAAGTAGTGACCATAATTGCCATAGCCTGATAATGTAGTATTGTAAACGCCTTTTGATGGTGAGGCTACTGCCGTATATTTCCAGCCATTTTTTTCATAATCATATTCGGGTTTATCAAAATCGCGGTTCCAATATTGGGGGCGGGTGCTGCTGTTTAGCACTGCTTCCAATGTAGGCACCGAGCCATTGTGCAGGTATGGCGCCGTAATCCAAACCCCATCCAGTGGCGGAGCAATATAACCTCGGTATGGAACTAATTGCGCAGGGTTTTCGCCCATAATAAACCAGCTTTTATTGAACCAATCAACAAACTGTGGAGACGAATAATTGCTGTTGTATAAAGCCGAATCTGTTCCAATGATTGATGCAGGAATTAAGAGATTCGGATACTTGCCATCTTGCCCGTAAGTGCCGTGGCACCCTGAACAATTTTTTCCAAAAATTACTTTGCCTTTTGCAGCAAGGTTTTCATTAATGGTTTTGGGATATTTTGGGGCTTGAATTGAGTTTATAAAAGCCAACACATCATTGAAGTGGTTATAGACTTCTCTTGATTCTGAAGTATCACTTACTGTAAGCAGATTTGATGCCATTAAAAATTTGGTAAAATCGCCCCGGCCAAAACCATTGTAAAACATTGCATTCTTCTTTTTGAGTAACCACCATGCAGGCACATCAGTAAGTATCACTTCATCGGGTAAAGTAAGTATAGCATTATCCGTCCATTCAAAGTTTGTAGGATTGCGATGTGCAGCTAAGACTGACGCCAACCTATCAGCAGCATTTACCCCACGAACATTGGTTTGCAAATAGGGTGCAATAGTTTTTGTTGCAGTCAAAAAGTTTTTTGCCGCCTCAAATTTTTTGCCGCCACTCATACTTAAAAAACTATACAATTGTGCAGGTGCATTAGCGCTTACTTTACTATCGCTAAAATCCATTGAAGCATTACCAAGACCTACATATAACTTACCCTCAAAAACACCACCATGGCATTGCAGGCAATTAGGCGCTGCTACCAATTCTCCATTTGGAGCTTTTATTACTGTATAATCATAAGCTACATCTTTATTGAACCCTGTTCGGTTGAGGTAATTAATCGTATCCTTCTTATTGGCCATCTGAAATAATTGAAAAGGTATGCCGCTTTTCAAATAATCGCCTGTGGTAAGGTAGTTGTACCCAATAGCAGGGTCACCTGTTCTTTGTGGTGTTGCCGGAATGTGAACAGGCTTTTCTCCGTCCTTATTAAAAGCGAGATAGAGCATACACACAAATACAACAACTATTAAAATGGATAGCTTTTTCAAAGTAAAATAAAGATACAACAGGTGTTTGTAATACCGATAAACAGTTTAACAATCAAGATCAGAATTGTTGTTTTTTAGCAAACTATTTTACTTTTCCAAAATCAAGCAGTAAATCGCTGTAGGATACGTGTATATAATCCGAAGTATTTAGTTCAAACAATTGAAAGTATTGACTGCATTGTGCCTGTAACTGTTGTATATCAGCATCTGCCGCATCTGATTGTGCTTCTACTTCTACAAATGTTCCTAGGTCTTTTACACGGTCAAAGTGAAATTTGACATTGTCAATAAAATAGATTCTGCGGGTCTTATCCACTACAACCTTTATTCCATGGAGCTTAATAAGTATATCTTTTATAATAGAAGAATTTGTGTGTTCATACAGCAATACATCAGATTGCTTTGCCTCTGCGGTATCTGGTCTTTCGTAGTAAATGAGGGAGTTTTCAATGTTGCCTTCCCGGAGTTTTAGGCGCCCTTTAGATACGTTGAAGTAGGTATCTATCTGATGGTCTTCGCCTTTAAAAACATGGTTGAGTAGTTGTAGCTTTTGTTCAAGCAAATCAACATCTTTTGCTACAGCCTTAAATTCGTAATTGATTATTTTCATACCAGGCAAAACTGCTCTTTTTTGACGAATAAATTTATCAAAATACCGAATAGGGCAATTTGAAAAAATAAGATGATTGCTAATACGAAAAGTGGTTTTACAAAAAATTGGAAAAGCTCAATAGCATAACCGAACAAGAAATGTGCGAACCCGCAAAATTGACGGGACAAGCAGCCAATGCAGCCCTATCAATGACTCAATGCCTGCTCAATAAGTAAAAAATATATTTCCGTAGTAAGTTATTCCACTACTACTTTTCCCGTTTGTTTGCTGGTGGTTGTAGTTATAGTGATATAATAAATACCAGGAATTTTACCAGGGATGGTATATGTAACCAGCGCATATGCATTTTTGAGATAAACTGTTTTCCTTAATAGTATTGCACCTGTTGGCAACTGAAGAGATATTTCAGCCTTACCGGCTTCTTCATTTTCCAACTGCATGTTAAACTCTCCAGAAGTTGGGTTGGGGAATATTTTTAGATTCTTTTTTGCTTTTTTGTTTGTTAATAAAACTTCGCTTGGGGCTTTACTTAGTTTATAACGGATTGTTACATAACCATTGCCTTCGTTAATACCTTGAGTATGTTTGACATTTTGTACTGTTTTAGCTGCATAACTACTTCCACCTGCACCATCGCCAAATGCGCCGCCGCCGCCGCCGTACCAGCCACCACCGCCACCGCCGCCTGTTGTACCGGCTGATGATGAACCACCTTTACCAAATGTTCCACTCTCTGCAAATGCACTATTATAATATATGCCTCCTAACCCACCTATATTCTGGCTGCCACC
>JANPGE010000070.1:0-3335 GCA_031423805.1 Segetibacter sp.
CGGCAAAGTTTCCGGAAGAGTTTCACCTATAACAACCGGAATTTTATGTTTTATGATACCCGCTTTTTCTGCTGCAATGAGTGGCAATGTTTCACCCAAAATATTCATATGGTCGTAGCCAATATTGGTAATTACTGATAGTTCGGGTGTTATAACATTTGTACTGTCTAGCCTTCCACCAAGGCCTGTTTCAATAATTGCAATATCAACTTTTTGCAAGGCAAAATATTCAAACGCCATAGCAACAGTTATCTCAAAAAAAGAAGGTTCTATTAATTCAATAAATGGTTTAACCCTTTCTGTAAAATCTACTACAAAAGCTTCTTCTATCATTAAACCATTGATCTTTATTCTTTCTCTGAAATCTCTTAAATGGGGCGAAGTATAAAGGCCTGTTTTATAACCTGCTGTTTGCAATATTGCAGCCAGTGTATGGCTCACAGAACCTTTGCCATTTGTACCCGCAATGTGTATAGATTTAAATTTATGATGAGGATTTCCTAAAGCTTCGCAAAGCTTGATTGTGTTGGTTAAATCAGCTTTATACGCTGCTGCACCTATTCGGCTGAACATAGGCAACCGTGCAAAAAGATAATCAATGGTTTGTTGGTAATTGAGCATAAAAAAACCGTAATGTCAAAGCTACGGTTATGTAATAAGCTGAAAAAAAATTTATCCTTTTAACCTGAATTCAAACAAAATTGTTCCAACCTGCTCATCTTCTTCAGAAGTATTAAGTTTTAATTGCAGCGCTTTTCTAATAGCTATTCCACGGATAGTTACATTTGTGGTAGTAGTGTTTCTTGGATTTACCACCGCACTTAACACCTTGCCGGTAGCATCTACTTTTATATCAACCGCTACTTTTGCA
The DNA here is from genome assembly GCA_031423805.1 of Segetibacter sp. Classification (GTDB taxonomy): domain Bacteria; phylum Bacteroidota; class Bacteroidia; order Chitinophagales; family Chitinophagaceae; genus Segetibacter. The sequence continues at coordinate 872 of JANPGE010000070.1, forward strand.
TTTTCATTAAAATCATCTTCAAAAGAAGGAAACCGTTGAATCCTTCTTCCACCAAGACCTTTACTAATTCTAACACCGCTACTACCAATACCTCCATTGCCCTTATAACTGTCTGAGTTTGGGTTGCCATTAGGGCTACCCTGATCGCCATTTCCCCCTGCTATACCCTGATTGCGAACACCATTGTATGAGTCAGCATTATTGCCTCCTGTACCTGTTGCAGTACCACCTTTATACACCGCTTTAGGTTTTGGTGGTGCAGGTGTAGGATTAACAACAGGCTGTGTAACAGGTTTGGGCTTTGTTACCACAGGTGTAGTCACATTGTTGGGCTTGGTAACAGGCTTAACTGCATTATCTACAGCAGGCACATCTTCAGTTTCGTTTTCATCGCCGGCTATATTTTGCTGCTGCGGGGCGGGTTGTGCAGAAGCAGGCGGAGTATAATGTTCATCACTGGCTGCAGCAGGTTCACCGGGTAGCTGTGGTGCCACATCACCTAAGCCTTCATCGCTGTTACCCAGGTTTACTTCTACAAATTCCATAACCGGTGGTGGAGTCACCTGTGGCAATGTCCATTTTACATAAAAGAAAATAATAAACAACAACACGCATATACCAATGGTATAAGTGAGTGCTTTAATATTTTTATCCCGATCAAATGTCGTTGCTGTCATCCTGTAATAATTCATACCAAAAGTAATTTGTCTTTGTCAGCAATTATTCAATGTTGAAAATTACTGGTATTATGATGCACAAATGCACAGGATTACATAAATTATGGTTAAGAATCTGATTATGAAAAACCTATTTTGAAATGCCCTAATTAAAATATTACACAATTTAGATCAAATGATTTGGGCGAATGTGAGATTAGTAGAAATAAGTATACTTGTGGTTATAGGCATAAATGACATAATTACTGATCTTTGTTTCAGGAAAACTAAACCTAAAAAAAGCTATGACCATTCTAATTGTTATCGTGTGTATAGCTATACTTATTATACTTATATCGTGGGCTAAATGGAACACATTTCTTTCTTTTTTAGTAGTAAGCCTGATGGCAGGATGGCTTTTAAAAATGCCTCCTGATAAAATTGTGTATTCAGTAAAAACCGGCATTGGTAATGTTATGGGTGATTTGGTAGTCATCATTTGCCTGGGTGCCATGCTTGGGAAAATAGTAGCAGAAAGTGGTGCAGCAAAAAAAATCGCAGACGTATCAATCAGTGTTTTTGGAAAAAAACATTTTTCATGGGCTATGATGCTTACCGGATTTATAGTGGGGATTCCATTATTTTATAACGTTGGTTTTGTATTGTTGGTTCCGCTTGTATTCTCTATTACATATAAAACAGGGCTTCCTGCAGTTTATACGGCACTTCCCATGTTGGCTGCATTGTCTGTAACGCATGGCTTTTTACCACCGCATCCATCACCCTCGGCTATTGCAATTCAGTTACATGCAGATCCTGGTAAGGTCTTACTTTATGGTATTCTGATAGCTATACCTGCCATGATTGTAGCAGGACCTTTCTTTGCAAAAACAGTAAAAAATATTAATCCCCAAACACCGACATTGTTTCAACCTATACAGCAATTGCATAATAATCAACCCGGTGCAGCCAATAGTTTTTTATCATCCTTATTGCCTGCATTGTTGCTGGTCATTGTAACAATCATTTTACCGATTGCCAAAACTGATTACCCTTCTTCTGTTTCTCTACTGACCTTTTTTGGAGACCCGATTATTATTCTACTATTATCGGTTTTGATGGCAAGCTGGTCTTTAGGAACATGCCAGGGAATGAGCATAAAAACAGTTATGAATTTGTATGGTGAATCGGTAAAAGATGTATCAATGATACTGCTGATAGTTGCTGGTTCAGGAGCATTGAAACAAATATTAGTTGATAGCGGTGTAAGTGCTTATATTGGTGAAGCCCTTAAAGATTTATCCTTAAATCCATTGTTACTCGGATGGCTTGCAGCAGCAGTAATAAGAGTTTGTGTAGGTTCAGCAACAGTTGCAGGCCTTACTGCAGCTGGAGTTATAGCACCACTAATTGCAATAACAGGATCTAACGCAAATCTGATGGTATTATCAATCGGAGCAGGCAGTCTTATGTTTTCTCATGTGAATGATTCTGGCTTTTGGATGTTTAAAGAATATTTCAACCTTACACTTAAAGATACACTAAGATCCTGGTCTGTTATGGAAACCATTGTATCTGTAATGGGGCTTATTGGTGTTTTGTTATTAGAAGTATTTCTGAAATAACAACTCTATTGATTTTGATTTATGTGCATTTGTATTTTATTTCATTAGCGTTGCGTTGTTATCACCCTTAGTTCTTTGAAAGTATTGTCAATATTGAGTTTGCAACGATTAATCACCTAAGACGATTTGATTTTTTATTGAGAAATAAAAATGCAACTTGCTGAAAATCATTTGTTTATGAAT
>JANPGE010000071.1:0-5252 GCA_031423805.1 Segetibacter sp.
GAGATAAACCACTATCAGAAAATAAAATGACTTTTCCTTTACAGCTATAAGAAATTGCCAAAAACTTATTCCGGTTAGAAAAGCAAGCCATACTAATTCATATACGCTAAAATGAATTATCCCCGCAATTGCAGCAATAAACAAAATGTGGATTCCAAAGTTTTTATAGGTAAATGCAAAGTGAGATTTAAAATTTTTTCTCAATGAAATGTATCCTACAAAAAGTAAAAAAAATCCGAGTGCAATTGCAGTATAAATAAGTGTAGAATTATTGAAATCATTGTTGCGAAGTAAATGCCGTGGAGTTACTGAAATGCCTGCCCATGCTGCAAGGTTTACAATGCCAATACTCAATACGCCTAAATGATCAAAATAATAAGCTGCAATAAAAAGTATGATCATTGGAATAAATGTAGCCATGCCCCAACGGTCGCCAAATAGCTGATATTGAAATTGCAAGTAGCCCGTTAATACGAGCAAAAGCAAGCATCCAAGTAGCAATGTATAATCTTTGATTACATTGGTTTGTGTCGGTTTTGTTTTGGAAAATGCCGGAGCCTTTTTAAAGCAAAAAAGAAAACAACTAACCGTTGCTATTGATATAGCAATAACAATAGCCAAATGACCAATACTGTCAATGTTTTTATAAACAAGAATACCTAATCCTGTAGTTAAAAATATAATCCCGGCATACATTAATAGCTTAAGCTCTGTATGAAGGGGAACAGGTTTATTCTTTTCTTTAGTAACAATATTGTGCAGGGTTTCTTCTGTAATAAAACCCCATTCAAACAAGCTTTCAAATATAAATGTCTTCATTTGGTTACAGATTTATTTGTGTAGGTATGCAGCTATACGTTGCCTTACATTTTCTCTTACATCCATATAAAACATATTAAAGTCTGCAACGTGAAAGTTGTTCATAAATCCATGACTTTCATCCTGTGCATTGGGCAGTTCCACCCAAAGTATTTTAGCCGTTGGTTCTACGGATGCAGATATAATATGAGCATAAACCTGATCAAACTTTCTACCTACCATTCCTTTGTGATCTGCTTTGTCAGATGGTGTTTGGTCAGTTGTCCATGTTATAGGATTAACACAAAGTGAATTGCCGTCTTCCTTTTCCGTTATTTTATCATTAGTGCCACTTCTAAAACTTCTCCAACCGACTACGCATCCTGTTTGATTTGGAGTTGTCCCAAACGGTAAATTTGCGAAGTCCTCTTTTTTAATTTGCCAGCCAACTACATAACCACAGACGAGTTTTTTTTGTAACGGTTTTCCATCAAAAAATTCCTGCAACAAATGTATGGCATGAAATGCACCCTGACTGTGACCTGCAATAATTATTGGCCGGCCGTGATTATAATGTTTGAGATAATATTCAAATGCAGCCTTAACATCCTGATAGGCAAATTCTAAAGCAGCTTTATGTGAAGATTCATCTTTGTTGAAAAATGATTTTAAGTGAGCCTGTCTGTAGCGGGGAGCAAATACCCGGCAACTGCCATTGAAAATAGAAGCCTGCAACAATATTGTTTTTTTATCGGTCTCATCATTTAACGTAGAGTCATCTACATCTGCATTCAACCCACTGGTTAAGAATCCTTTGGTAAATGTGGTTGGATGAATAAAGAAAACATCAACAGAAGTATCTCTTTTTTCATCTGCTAAAAAAGGGGGAATGCTGTCAGCAAAATCATGTTTTGCAGGGTGCGAAGCCCAATAATATAAATTACTGTAGTCGGGACTCTTAAGATCGTTTGTTGCAATCGTTTCCCTGTTTCTAAATCTCTTACCTAATTGTGCATTTGCCTGAAGACAAATGAAAAGCAGAAATGCGAAAGTAATTTTATGTAGTGTCATGGTAGTTTTCGGATATACCGTGACTAAAGATAAGAGGATATTTATTTGAGCAATAATATTCTCTCATTTCCTATAAGTACAAAAAGTTAAATCCGCTATTAAGCCATTACACCAACTCTTTTACCACATTAAATATAACTTTCGGTTTACCCAAAGTGTAATAGTGCAATACCGGGACTCCAAATGCTTTCAATTCTTTACTTTGTTGTGTCAGCCATTCTGTGCCAACCTGCTCTACATCGGCATCTGTTTTGGCTTTCATAATTGAATTGCTTAGGTCTGTTGGTATGTCCACATGAAAAATGCGGGGCAAGATGGAGAGTTGTTTTTTAGTAGTTATTGGCTTTAGACCAGGTATTATTGGAACCTCAATACCCATATCCCTGCAAGCTTTTACGAAGTCGAAAAATTTCTGGTTGTCAAAAAACATTTGGGTCATAATGTAGCTGCCACCTGCATCCACCTTTTCTTTCAATCGTTGAAGATCAATCTCAAGATTCGGCGCTTCAAAATGTTTTTCCGGGTAGCCCGCCACGCCAATACAAAAATTGGTTTTACCACCGTTTTGTATATCCTTATCAAGATAGATACCGTTGTTCAAATCTTCCACCTGCTTTAGCAAATCAATTGCATAAGCATGTCCGCCCGGTTCAGGTTCAAAAGAAGTTTCATTTTTAGCAGCATCTCCTCTAAGCACTAAAACATTGTCCACACCTAAGAAGTTAAGATCTATAAGTGCATCTTCAGTTTCCCTTTTATTAAAACCTCCACAGATAAAGTGCGGAACAGCATCAATCTTATAATGGTTCATAACCGATGCACAAATACCTACAGTACCGGGTCTTTTTCTTACTTCAATTTTTTCAAAAGTGCCATCACTTTTTTTCTTAAACATAGACTCACTACGGTGATAAGTCACATTAATCCACGAAGGCTTAAACTCCATCAACGGGTCAAGATGATCGTAAATGGAATTGATGCTTTTGCCCTTTAGCGGAGGCAAAACTTCAAATGAAATAAGTGTTTCGTTGGCTTGGTTCAGGTGTTCTATTACGGTCACAATGGTTTTTTTTGGTAAAATTGAGATGCAAACTTATGTCCTTAACACATTATTGCAAAGTATGGTTCATATTGTAATTGTATTTGTTATTATTTGGAGTATATAAGTAAAATTCAATTATTGTCTCATAATGCCCCACTTCTTACAAGTAAATCAGTCATTGATAAACGCTAAACCCTAAACTCTCCTTCTACCCTAAACCCTAAACCCTAAACTCCAAACCCCAACCCAATCCACTTAACGCCCACATCCTTATATTTGCTTCCCAATTATAAATGAGGTAATATGTTCAACAAACGCATCAAAATAAAGCAACTGCTGTCTACAGAACAAACAGGGCACGAAGTAACAGTTATGGGCTGGGTCCGTACTTTTCGTAACAATCAGTTTATAGCATTGAATGACGGAAGTACAAATAATAACCTTCAGGTAGTAACTGAACTTGGCGTTCTTGATGAGGCAACACTCAAAAGAATAACCACAGGAGCATCACTTAAAGTTACAGGTACAGTTGTTCCCTCTCTTGGCAAAGGCCAAAAAGTGGAAGTGAAAGCCGCTACCATAGAGGTTTTAGGCGATTGCGATGCAGAAAAATATCCACTTCAGCCCAAAAAACACAGTCTTGAATTTTTGAGGGAAATAGCCCATTTACGTTTTCGTACCAATACATTTAGTTCTGTATTCAGGGTTCGCCATGCCTTGGCATTTGCTATACATCAGTTTTTTAACCAAAAAGGTTTTGTTTACCTGCACACGCCTATAGTTACTGCAAGCGATGCAGAAGGTGCCGGCGAAATGTTTAGGGTTACCACCCTACCTTTTGATGCGCCACCACGTAATGATGATGGTACAATCAACTTTAAGGAAGATTTTTTTGGCAAAAGCACAAATTTGACAGTAAGCGGACAGTTGGAAGGCGAACTTGCGGCAATGGCCTTTAGCGATATTTATACGTTTGGACCAACTTTCAGGGCTGAAAACAGCAACACAACCCGCCACCTTGCCGAGTTTTGGATGATAGAACCCGAAATGGCTTTTTATGATATTGAAGATAATATGGACCTGGCCGAGGAGTTTATCCGTTACCTGATTAAATATGTAATGGACAACAACCGGGAAGACCTAGAATTTTTAGATCAGCGCCTGGCTGAAGAAGAAAAGCAAAAGCCACAGGCAGAACGTACCGAGTTAGGATTAATAGAAAAGTTGGAATTTGTGATCAACAACAGTTTTGAGCGCATCACCTATACTGATGCAATCAATATTTTGCTTGATAGCCCTGCATACAAAAAGAAAAAGTTTAAGTACGATGTGGAGTGGGGGATAGACCTGCAAAGTGAGCATGAAAGGTACCTTGTAGAGAAGCATTTTAAAAAACCCGTTATTGTAACTGGTTATCCCAAAAACATTAAGGCCTTCTACATGCGCCAAAACGACGACGGAAAAACCGTTGCCGCAATGGACATACTTGCACCCGGCATAGGAGAAATTGTAGGCGGTTCTCAAAGAGAGGAAAGGTTAGAAAAACTGGAGCAAAGAATGAATGAGATGCACATACCTGTTGGGGAAATGAGTTGGTACCTTGATACACGCCGCTTTGGTACAGTGCCCCACGCAGGTTTTGGGCTTGGATTTGAACGAATGGTATTATTTGTAACCGGTATGACCAATATCAGAGATGTAATTCCATTTGCCAGGACACCAAAGAATTGTGAGTTTTAAGAATAGCTGAATAGGAAAATTTCTGTTCAAATTTGTTTGTTTGAATTTTGCTACTATATTTGCAGCCCGATTGGAAGAAAAGATGAATTGTCTTAACTTGCATGAAGAAAACAGACTGAAAATTTTAGTGCGGTATCCCGATTCGATCAGGAAAAACACTGAAAAATGATGGTGCGGTAGCTCAGTCGGTAGAGCAAAGGACTGAAAATCCTTGTGTCGCCGGTTCGATCCCGGCTCACACCACAAGCTTTAAAACAACCCTGACAGCAATGTTGGGGTTTTTTATTTGGTGAAAAATATGTGAATTCGGTAATCCCGATTCGATCGGGAAAAGGACTGAAAATCCTTGTGTCTCCCGACTTGAAGTCGGGATCACACCACAAGCTTTAAAAGCCTCAACAGCAATGTTGGGGTTTTTTGTTTGGTGTAAATTTTTGTGATGGTGAGGTATCCCGATTCGATCGCATTAGCGTCAACTTAATGATTTTTAGCAGTTGTTGAAAACCTTTGTGGAACTGAAAAAGATATTCAGTAAGGTTTGTTAGAATTGAAAAGAATAGCTACTTGTAATTAAACATCCGGCAAGATGAAAGCAAGCAGC
>JANPGE010000072.1:0-20820 GCA_031423805.1 Segetibacter sp.
ATGATGGCGGGCAAATGGATGCAGGATAACAGGCCTAAGTCATCGGCAGCCCTACTGAATGCTTTCTCTTACTCATTTGAATTTTATGCACCGGGCTACGTATCAACGTTAAAAGAAACAAAGCAGGCAGAATCTGTTTTGCTTCAAAATACTAATACTGTTTTTTATACTTCAGAAAATACCCTAATCGAATTAAGTAAACAAGGCTACAGGGTAAATGTGCTTAAACGTTATTCGTATTTTGCAGTAAGTATGTTGGATTTACCATTTTTAAATCCTGCTACAAGAGCGCAACAGTTGGAGAAAATGTGTCTTATTGAATTGGTGAAAATGTAACCTGGTTGATGCATTTCAGGTAAAATTTCTTTAGGAAAAACTTTACATAAAAAACAAAAAAAGAATAAATAAGACCGTATAATTTCCTGCGAGGCCTCATTTATTCTTATAATACATCTACCCAAAAAACGTATGATTATGCTCTTCTTACTTCTACAGCATTCTTACCTTTCTGACCTTCTGTAACTTCAAAAGATACCTGATCTTCTTCTTTAATCTGATCAATAAGACCTGATGCGTGGACAAAAACCTCTTCATTTGTTTCGTCTACTTTAATAAATCCGAAACCTTTTGTTACGTTGAAGAATTTTACTTTCCCTGTTTTCATGATGTTCCTTTTTTGTTTGTGATAAAAACCATTTGTTTGAATTTTTACTTTTTATAACACTTAATATTTATAAAAAAATGAATAAAAAGTATGTAAACATACGCTACTCAAAATAACTATAACTTTTTACTTGTGAATGGGATTGCTATTTATAAACATATTATCATCTTTTTACTTAAAATTGTTAATACTCGCAGCGCTTATTACCAAAAAAATAATAATTTTTTAAGATTACTTTTCTACTCTAAAATATATAAATACTCTACTAACAATGTACTATTAACATATAAGGTTTAAAGCATAATAATTTAAAAATAATAAAGGTCAAATCCCACTATAATAATTCATATCAATGTTCATTAGTTAAATTCTAAAGCTTATGAATTAAGAACATTTACCTCATAGAAAATAAAATAATTAAGTTTGCAGACTCAACGATAGTTTATGCGCAAATTTTCACTTACCATATTTACATTGGTATTTTGTTTTTATTCTTTTGCTCAAGGGGTAGAAACATTTACAAACCTTCCGGCGACTACACCATCCAGCTATATTGCTCGTACATGGACAGGTGATAATGGTTTGCCCTGGAATGCAACAGATTCACGAGCCGACCAAACTATTAATGGGTCTGCTATAACAATCAGAAATGGTTCTGTTACAACAGCTAATATTCCAAATGGAATAGGCAATCTGACATTTACGCACCAAAAGATTTTTTCAGGGGCAGGAGCTGCTTTGGACATTTTAGTAAATGGAATATCAGTTGGTTCGGTTAATCCTGATTCTACTGTTCAGACTACTACCATTTCCAATATAAATGTTGCAGGTACTTTTAGTCTAGAGATTAAGCAAATGACCACAGCCCTGCGAGTAAAAATTGATGACATCTCATGGACCGGTTTTGGGGGCGTTGTTTGTAGTACACCAACCGCACAACCTACCAATATTGTTTTTTCAAACATTAACAGCAATAGCTTCAACGGTAGTTTTACAGATGCCGCCCCTACAGCAGATGAGTATCTTGTAATATTAAGTACCAACAATACCCTTTCAGCCTTACCTCAAAATGGAACATCTTACGATGTTGAAGATCTGCTTGGCGGAGGTACAGTTATTTCAAGAGGCAATACAAATACGTTTACCCGTTCGGGCCTTATACCTGCAAATACTTATTATGTTTATGTATTTTCTTTGAACAGCGCTTGTTCCGGGGGGCCGTTGTATAACACCACATCACCACTTACAGGTAATTTTTCTACCACATCACCACCTGTATGTACTGCCCCAACTTCAGCACCCGGTGCACTAACACTATTTCCTACAAACAGCAGCATTAGCGGCTCATTTACAGATGCTACAGGTGCAGATGGCTACCTTGTAATAAGGAGCATTAACAGCACCCTTTCATTTACTCCGGTTGATGGTACATCTTATACCGCAGGCCAAATTGTTGGAACAGGAAATACCGGCACAGTGGTAAGTTTTGCAGGCGGCAACACCTTTACGGCGTCGGGATTAACGTCCTCTACGTTATATTACTTCTACGTTTATGCTATTAGTACCTTTTCCTGTACAGGAGGACCAATCTATTACACTACGGCATCTGCAGGTTCATCAACTACGGCAGCGGGTACTTCTACCGGCGAGCCACCGGGATATTATGCAAGTGCTGCCGGTAAAACATGTGCAGACCTAAAAACAACATTAAAGACTATTATAAGCAATATGTCTCCTAAATCTTATAATGCATTGCTTACCCAATATACTAAAACAGATGTTAAACCAAATGAAAATGGAAGCGGCCAACAGATTTGGGATGTGTATTCAGACAACCCAACGGGATTAGATCCTTATAGTTTTATTCCTGGCAATACCTGTGGAAACTACTCAAACGAAGGTGACTGTTATAACCGTGAACATTCATTTCCCCAAAATTGGTTTGGTGGTGGTACTAGCAATGGACCCGGTACTGATTACCATCATGTGTTTCCAACTGATGGCAAGGTTAACGGTATGCGCAGCAACTATCTTTATGGTGAAGTTGCTGTTGCAAGTAAAACATCTTTGAATGGCAGTAAATTAGGAACTTCCGCTATTGCAGGCTTTACCGATCCAGTATTTGAGCCGCTCGACTCATTTAAAGGAGATCTTGCCCGTGCCTTTTTATACATGGTTACACGTTATGAAAGCAACATTCCACAATGGGCGGTTATTAGCGGATCCAATGGTGCAGAAGCATTAAACCCCAGTACATTTCCCAGTGTTGATATTCCTTACCTGCAAGTCATGCTTAAGTGGCATCATTTAGATCCCGTAAGCGCTAAAGAAATTACAAGAAATAATGGAGCTTATGTATTTCAGGGTAACAGAAATCCTTACGTAGATCATCCTGATTTTGCCGATTTGGTTTGGAATAATACTTGCCCGGGATTAAGTACTTTACCTGTTGATATAATATCTTTCTCCGGAAAATTAATAGACAACAAAGTAATGTTGGAATGGCTTGCAGCAAATGAAATTAATTTTGATCATTACGAAATACAAAGGAGCGTAAACAACAATGATTTCAAATATATAGGAACCGTAAAGGCAAGTAATAAGTATAGATACACCTTTAACGATGATGCGGAAACAATTCGTGGACAAAGAGTTTATTATAGAGTGAAAATGGTAGATAGAGATGGTAAGTTTAAGTATACAGCGATACTATCTATGCATATTCCTCTAAATACTAAATTCACTGTTTATCCTAATCCTGCAAGAAATTTCATTCAAATGCAAATGAACAAAAATGTAAATGGATTGGTAAAAGTGCAGGTAACAGATCTTATTGGTAAATTAATCAAAGAACAATCATTTGTAGTTTCAAACAGCACTATTAATATTTCAACTTCAGGAATGATTAATGGTACTTATTTAGTTAAATTGAGTTACAACGGTGAGCAATATTTACAAAAGGTTATTGTGAATAAATAACAGCTTAACTATATACAATGAAACCCTTCCAAAAACAATTTGGGAGGGTTTTCTTTTTTTATCTTACTTTTGCCGACTTTAACTCATGCCGTAACATGAAATTTTATTCCTTCAAAGCGAGGAATTTTATTAAATGTGACTGATTGATTTAAAGCATTCCGCCAGGAAAAATTAAAAGCATCAATAGCACATGAAATTATCTCAATTTAAGTTTGACCTTCCGCTCAATCTTATAGCCCAAAATCCTACAAAGAAAAGAGAAGACAGCCGTATGATGGTGGTACACCGCAAGACTGGCCAAATTGAAAACAAACACTTCCGCGACATACTTGATTATTTTGACGATAAGGATGTTTTTGTAGTAAATAACACAAAAGTTTTTCCCGCAAGAATGTATGGTCGTAAAGAAAAAACAGGTGCCAAAATTGAGGTCTTTCTGTTGCGTGAATTAAACAAACCAAATCGCCTGTGGGATGTAATTGTAGACCCTGCCCGTAAAATACGTGTGGGTAACAAATTATACTTTGGCGACCATGATGAATTGGTTGCAGAAGTAATTGATAACACTACAAGCCGTGGCAGAACTATTCGTTTTTTATGGGATAGCTCCGAAGCTGAATTTAAAGTACAATTAGAAGCTTTGGGCGAAACTCCATTGCCAAGATACATTAAGCGCAAACCCGATGAGGAAGACCGCGAAAGATATCAAACTGTATATGCTAAACATGAAGGTGCAGTAGCAGCCCCAACAGCAGGATTGCACTTTAGCAAAGAACTTATCAAGCGTTGCGAAATAAAAGGGATTCGTTTTGCAGAAGTTACACTTCATACCGGACTTGGCACATTTAGACCAATAGAAGTAGAAGATCTTAGCAAACACAAAATGGATGCTGAATATTATAACATTGATGAATTTGCATGTAAAATTGTAAATAAGGCTAAAGAAACAGGACATCGTATTTGTTCTATTGGCACAACTACTATGAGGGCCATGGAAACAAGCTTTACCGCTCAAAAAATGCTGAAACCAAGTGAAGGATGGACAAATACTTTTATTCACCCGCCCTACGATTTTAATGTGGCTGATGCATTGGTAACTAATTTCCATCTGCCAAAGACCAGTTTAATGATTATGACCTATGCTTTTGCTGGTTATGACCTTGCTAATGAAGCTTACAAAAAAGCCATTAAGGATAAATACCGTTTCTTCAGTTATGGAGATGCAATGTTAGTATTATAACCCTTTTTCGAATATACTTTGAAACAGAAAACCCATTGAATATTCAATGGGTTTTCTGTTATTTTGAATTTTATATTTTGTATAAAGTCTCTTATTAATCCACGTTTAGTAAGATCTAAATTGTAGCATTAATCTTCCCAGTTCAAAGCACCTTTTTTAATGATATAATAAAACCCAGAAAGAAAGAAAGCAACAAATAGTCCTAATTCTGCAAATCCCGACCAGCCCAAATCCCTGAAATTAACGGCATAGGGATAAAAGAAAATAACCTCAACATCGAATAATACAAATAGAATAGCAACAAGAAAGTATTTAACTGCCATAGGCTGACGGGCATTACCGACAGCCTCTATACCACTTTCAAAGTTCTCAAGTTTATCAGAAGTATTTCTTTTGGGGCCCATAAAATGGGTTAAGCCCATCATAACGCCAACAAAAAGTATAGCGAAAATAAACTGCAAACCAATTGGCAAATAATTGGTAGCGGCACCTGATTCAACAACAGCATCTAAAAGAAACATGAATTAAAAATTTACGGTGTAAAAATAAGGACAATGGGCAATTGTTGAAAATAAAAAAACTCCCTGTGTAAGCATGCAGGGAGTTTTAAATCTAAACGGGTCAACTATTTTCCTTTTTTAGCGGGTGATGTTGCTTTTTTAGGGGTGCTTCCACCACCTTTTAATGCTTTTTCCAACAAAGGTTTGGCACTTGTTGCAAAAGAATTTGCAGGTTCAATTGCAAGAATTTTATTTACCAAATCCAATGCCATACCATAATCTTTTAGTTTGTCGGCGGCAACAGAAGCCATGGTCGTGTATTGACTTACAATTTTGGCGGCATTTGCTGTGGCATCTTTTTTAATCATGAAATCAATATACTGTTGCATAGCAGGAAATGCTCCAACTACAGTGGAATCTGCAGCTTTAGCACCACGAATTTTTAATGTATATCCATAATCCTGTTCAGGATATTTTTGGATATACGCATTTGCCATAGTATCTGCCAAAGCATAATTACCGGTCACAATTGCCGCATCTGCCATGTTGTAGATGTCTACATTATTTGGATTGGGATTCAGAGCGTAACTCCTTTTAAGCCATTCTAACCTATCTGCCATTTTACCTGACTTTTTGTACAGCATAGCTATAGTATCAATGTATTGCTTTCTGTTAGCACGAACTGTATCAAAATCTAAAGCTTTTTTTAGGTAACCAATGGCTGCTTCCTCTCCACCAATAACTTTTCTTGAAATGGATGCGGCAATGAGATAATCAGTTGACTGAATTTTATTGGGATCACTTGTTGTCATGTATGCATCCATATATGATTTTGCTTGCTTTGAAATTTCTTGATACTTTTCAAAACTACTTTCAGCACCAGACACACTATGAATATAACTTACTAGTCCATTGGCATCAATATTAACTTCTGCATCTTTGAAAAATAAGAGTTCTTCCGTTCCCATTGCAGTTGTAGTCTTCGATGTTCTAGTTGAACTTCCGAATGCGTTTAAAACTTCCTGTTTTGAACTGCCGATTTTAATTGCTCCAATATTTATACTTTGGAATTCATTCGCTTTGCGATCGTAGATGTAAGCATACAACACTTTTAACCGAGGAAAACTTTTGCATGAACCATTTTCCATAGCACGTGTCTTATCAAGCGATTCCTGATATTTACCAGAACGGAAAAGATAATCTGCATACAAAAATTCAGTATTACAATCCTGATCAGAATTTGCTACATATTTCTGAAGATAATCACCTGCTTTATTTACGTCACGGTTAGAGTAATAGTCGTACAACTCAAGGTATGCAGGGGTAAAACCGGAATTAGCTGTAATGGCATTATTATAATACTCAAGAAATTTCTCCTTATTTCCCTGACTTTGAAACAACTTTCCTAATCTAAAGTTTGCCTTTGCATTTTTAGGGTCTACACGCAATGCATTGGTATATGCTTCATAGGCGTTTGTTCCATCATTTATTTTAATATAATTAATGCCTAAATTGATAAAAATATCTGCATTAGTGGGATCAAGTTCTGCTGCTTTTTTTAATTTTTCAATAGCATAAGCTGGATCTCCAATAGTAGCACCACCGTCAGCATTTGCACGGCCAATAGCATTAAGGATAGCTGGGTTTTCTTTCTTTTTATTCATACTGGTTGATATTGCAACATCAAACCTTTGACGGGCATCTGCTTTGTTACCCTCAAGTAAGGCAATATGCCCCATACCCACAACAATTAATGCATCAGTAACGCCACCATTCAAGGCATCCTGATAAACTTTTTTTGCCCCGGCAATATCATCAGTAGCAAGATAGGCCTGACCCAACCAATATATAGCTTCTGCATTTTTATTATTAGCTAGCAATACTTTTCCCAGCGTTTGTTTGGCAGTAGCAATACGTCCGTTATTTAAACTAATTCTTGCTTCATCAACAGATTGTGCAAACAGCAATTGGCCCGTAACCAAAACTGCTAAAAACAAGGTGGTAAGTTTCTTCATTGTTGTTTCGTTTTTTAAAAATTTTTATTCTTATTGTGTAATTTTCGTACGTCGCATATCAAAATTAATTTTTACTGTAACCAGCGAAGCCCTTCTAAAAATGAGCTGCCCCCGCTCTGTACTTAAAAATTGAATTAACCGCGAACCCATACCTGCATAATTTTCTTTGAGTACATAATACAATCCACGTACCAAAGGATATTGGTCAAATGTTATTGTTTGTTGTGATGGTTTGGCAAACATTCCTTTTTCGCAATTTTTTGGACATTCAACCATAGCTAACTTCACGTTTTTCAATAGTTTCTCCTGTTCTGTTGTTTGCGGATTGGTCATCCAGCTAATGCCAACAAACCCAATTGCCCCCGGCGTAGTGGCTATGTATTTAACCAAATCTTCACTATTTTTTGCACCGGTCACATTTTTCCCAAAACTTCCACCCTTCAGCAAACTATCTTTTAAATACCTGACAGTACTTGTAGCAGTATTGCCATCTATAGCCACAGGAGTTTCTGTTTTTTTACCGTTTAAAAAACTTTTTAAATCTTGTAAGGTAAATGCCGAATCTTTGTTACTCGTATTAATGATAACCGCAACAGCATCTTTGGCCAGCTTTGCAAACTCCGGTTTAAACCCAATTTTACTATTGTAAAAAGCTGTTTCTTCCCGATTAAGCCCCCTACTGACAATGACGATTTTTGTGCTGTCTTCCTGCAAATCCCTAAGACAAGCGGCCTCCGGTTTATATTGTGCAACTACACATACATCAGGATAAGCAAATTCAAAAACCTTCAGTTGTTCCTTCATCACGGGCTCAAAACTTTCGTCAATGCTTATTCTTATCGTTTTTTCTATAATTGAATCCTTTGCAATTTGTTGTGAATCTCTATTGTTACAAGAAACAAAGACAACTAAAATAAAAAGAAAAATGCTCCAGGTTTTCATAATTTAAAAATAATCTTTTCGGTAGCCACGATAGAGCCTCCAAAAACCATATACCAAACAAATGCTTCCAAAAATGTACCTGAAAGATTTATCAAAATTGACCATTTCAAACCCCATTTTTTCTGCAAAAAACAAAAATGCTGCTGCTGCAATATACAACACACCCATAGTATAATCCAGTAGGGAGCGCATAGTTGAAAAATTCCTGGTTCTTTTTTCTTTAAATCCGTTTTCCATATTATTTATCCTTTCGGAAATATTGGGCAATATAAATACAATTTCAAACAATTTAGCACAATCCAAAATAGAAGCTACAATGAATGCAGAAAGGATTTTATCCTACTTTTCCCGAAGCAAAGTATTCGTTATTTAAAATCGGTTGTAATAAAAAATATATTTTAATGACCACTTACTCTTTGCCCTGAAATGTAATTGGCAATGTAAGGTAAACAGGTACTGCAATTCCATTCTGTAATCCGGGCTTCCATTGTGGCATTTTACTGATTACTTTCAGCACATCTGCATCATAGCGGCTTGCTTTATCTATGATTTCAAGACGGTTAATTTGCCCATTAGTTTCTACCACAAATTTAGCATGAACCACCACCTTCTCCCCCTCTTCAAGGTCTTCTGCTTCTTTCAGGTTTCGGAGCAAATACTTTGTTAAACCCTCAATACCTCCGGGAAATTCAGGCATAAATTCTGCTTTTTCAAAAGGTTCTGTAACATCTTTTATTACAGGAGGTTGTGGTGGTGCAACAGTTCCTGTATCTAACCCGATACTACCGTGCTGTGTGTGATAATCTGTATCACTTACACCTGTTACATTTACAAGACCTATTTGAGCTTTTTCGAGGTCTTTGTTGTTATTGATACGTTTGTCGGCCTGTTCATCAGGAACTATTATGTATGTAGGATTGGCAACCTGATTTACTTTTTGTTTAGCAAAGATTTGTTTTTGATCAACTGCCTTAGGTTTGTCTTTTTTTTCAATACCAGAAAGTATTAATTCAATTACTTCAGGTGGCGAAATCCTAGCAGCACTTTTAAAAAAAGTTGCTTGCAAATACAATGTGAAGCTAAAAAGAATAGCTACCCCAAAGGTTATTAAGATCGCTTTTGATAGCCTGTAATTGTATTGGCTTCGCAAAATATATGCCCCATAATCCTTGTTACGGTTATCAAAAATGATATCCAATAAATCAGTTTTCATTATTATTTCGGGTTTCATAACAACGGCTTTTTGTTTGTAAAAAAATGGTTGATTAAAAAACCCTGCGCAGGGTGTTGAATAATAAGATGAATTTATTGGTGAGATTCCATAAAGTCAATTTGGAAATATGATAATGTGATAATGTGATAATGTGATAATGTGATAATGTGATAATGTGATAATGTGATAATGTGATAATGGCTCAATTTGCAAAATTTGATAATGATTGATTAGTTATTGAGGAATTGAACAATTGAGTCATTGAACAATTGAGTAATTGAGCAATTGAGTCATTGAGCCATTGAGCAATTGAGCCAATGAGGAATTGAACAATTGAGTCATTGAGTCATTAACCCATTAACTTTACGATATGAAAATCTTAATGGTATGCCTGGGCAACATTTGCCGAAGTCCATTGGCGGAAGGCATTTTAAGACATAAAGCAACTAAATCAGGTTTAAATTGGCTAATAGATAGCGCAGGAACCGGTGCCCACAATCCCGGATGTGCACCACACAACTTGTCTCAGCAAGTGGCAAGGATAAACAATGTGGAAATAGGGAAACAAAAATGCAGGCAATTATTGAAAAATGACATAGAGCGTTTCGACAAAATTTATGTGATGGATGAAGAAAATTATTATGACGTAAAACAAATTGCGGGAAATAAATGGAATCCTTCAAAAGTTGATTATTTACTCAACGAAATTTACCCTGGCGAAAACAGGGATATTTTTGACCCGTGGTATGGTGGTGTTGAAGGTTTTCACCAGGTATATGATATGATTGATGAGGCCTGTGAGGCTATTTTGAAAAAATATATGAATCATACCTAATTATTTCTGTTACCCTATTACAAACTATTCTTTGCAGTCTTTACATTCGTTGTTTTCTTTGCGCTAAATATTACAGCAGGATGAAACCATCATTACCACAGGGAACAAGAGATTTTTCAGCAGCGGTTATTCGTAAACGCAATTATATATTCAACACCATAAGAAATGTCTTTGAGCTGTATGGCTTTCAACCTTTGGAAACGCCCACTATGGAGAACATGGAAACGCTTATGGGCAAATATGGAGAAGAGGGCGATAAGCTTATTTTTAAAGTATTAAACAATGGCCTGGATAATTCTGCAAAACATGAACAGGCTAGAATCGATTTCGAAAAAATTCTGGCTGGAAAAAATACAAAAGGCATTACTGAACGAGCACTTCGTTACGATCTCACTATACCATTTGCAAGATACGTAGCCATGAATTTCGGGCAGTTGACTTTGCCTTTCAAACGCTACCAAATACAACCTGTTTGGCGTGCCGATCGTCCGCAACGAGGCCGCTACCGGGAGTTTTACCAATGCGATGCTGATGTGGTCGGCAGCAACAGTTTGATAAACGAAGTGGAGTTGGCAAATATTTATACTACCGTTTTTAAGCAATTAGGAATTAATATTGAAATAAGAATCAACAGCCGCAAAATACTGACTGCACTTGCAGAGCTTTGCGGTGGAGCTGACCGCATGATTGATATTACTATTGCAATAGACAAGCTGGATAAAATTGGTTTAGACAAGGTAAAAGAAGAATTGCAGCAACGGGGATTGACCAATGAACAAATCACCATCATTGAAAAATACTTAAGCATTGAAGGAGATGCTCAACAAAAAATTACAACACTTAAAAACCTTGTAGGTCATTTAGAAAATGGACAAAAAGGAATAGCGGAAATACAATTTCTGCTTAACTACTCAACACTTAACACTTCACACCTAATACCTGATTACACCCTTGCCCGTGGCCTCAACTACTATACAGGAATCATTTACGAAGTAAAAGCCCTTAACATACAAATGGGCAGCATAGGCGGCGGTGGTCGATATGATGATTTAACGGGACTTTTTGGTGTTCCCAATGTTCCCGGCGTAGGTATCAGCTTTGGTGTTGACAGAATTTATGATGTTATGGAAGAACTTCAGCTTTTTCCATCAGAATTGCAAAGCAGTACCAAAGTTTTGTTTTTTAATCTGGGAGAAAACGAAAGCCGCAAGGCTTACGAACTCATGCAGGAATTAAGAGATAAAGGCATTTCAGCAGAAATGTACCATGAAAATGTGAAGCTGGACAAGCAATTCAAATATGCAGAAAAGAAAGGAATTGGTCATGTAATCATTCTTGGCAGCAAAGAACTTGAAGATGGTATCTGTATTCTAAAGAATTTAACAACAGGAGTTCAAAATAATTTAGGCTGGAAAGAGTTTGCAGAAAGCATTGTTTCTTTATTTTAATGAAATAGTATTTCACCTGTATTCATCTGTGATTGGTGATTGTTTATTTTGAAGAAGCCCATAAGAAGCAATATAAAAGTGAATTAAAATGTCCTAATGTAAAATTTACAACTTCAAAGACCTTTATGAAAAAACATCTACTACTATCAGTATTGATATTTGCATCGGTTATCACTTTTGCCCAATGGCGCACCTGCTACCAGGGAACGAACGTAAACAATCGGGTAACAGGTGTCTCGTTTTATAACCCCTCAACCGGCTATGTAAGCACAACAGATTGGGTCGGCTATACAACCGATTCTGGGAAATCCGTCAACAAAAAATTTGTAAATATTTCGAACGTTAATTACAATAGTTATCCCGTCAATCTAACCTTTGGCTTTACCATAGAAGGTGTACATGCTTTTTCTGCTGACACGCTTCTGGTGTATGGAGATTATGCCTTTGAACCTTCAATTTTATATAGTACAAATGGCGGCGCAAATTGGAAAGTAGTATATCACAAGGAAATAAGAATAGGAAGCGCAACCTTGGTAAACGCCATTCACGACATGATATTTCCATCTAAAGGAAATATTGGAATAGCGGTACAAAATGATGAAATCATTAGAACCACCAACCGCGGTGCCACATGGAACACAACTAATGTTTTAAACGACAGGGACCTTTTCCGTTGCTCATTTGCAGATGGATTGAGAGGGTATATAGCAGGTGCATATTCGGTTTTTAAAACTACTGACGGCGGTGCCACCTGGAACCAGACAGCCAATACTCCGTTTAACCTCACAGGCATTTCAGCGGTAACACCAACCAACGTTTTTCTAAGTGCAGAAGGTGATACATACTACAGCAGCAACGGCGGAAACTCATTTACAAAAACCAATACTGCCTCCGGCAAACTAACCAGCAACGACATCCATTTCATTGACGACAGCACGGGCTACGCCACTGCACAGGCCTACACTATCTTTCAAACCCGCAACAGCGGCAAAACATGGGAACTGATGCCTGGCAGCAATGCATATTCCTATCTTGGCTATGGTTACGACCGCATGTTTTTCTACAACAACAACCTGGCTTGGGTCTGTGGCCAAAATGAATATTTATCCATCACCAGCAATGGTGGCGGCGTTTCATTTCCCAAAGCCGCTTTTGAATCCGATATCAGCAACACCTGCACCACAGGAACGGTATTGCTGACCAACAGAAGCCATGGCGGCTATGGTTACAGATGGTTGAGAAATGGCACCCAGTTTGCCACCACATACAATGCTTCATACACCGTTACGTTTTCCACGGATACTATCTCGCTCATCACCATGAAAGGAACCTACAGCGATACCGCACAGGAAATTATCACCGCCAGCGCCGCTACAGGTTTAACTGTTAGCAGCAACCCGGCCAAAGATACGGTGTGCAGCAATGGGCTTGCATATTTCAATGTGTACAACAGCCTGCCCGACGTGCAATACCAGGTTGGCAGAAACTGTTGCGGCTATAGTGGCCCCATCTACGGAAACGGGGGTACTATTCAGGTTTCCATTTACGTGAATGCCAATGAGGATACAATGTCCACATTTACAATTAATGCTTATCGAAACGGAGATTGTGGCGTTCAAACTGCTTCTTCAAGGCACACCATCCGGTTGCTAAATAGCTCCCCCGCCGTGTCTGCATTGCCCGATACTGTTTGTGCCCAAAAGCCATTCAATATTACTGTTCCAAACAGCATAGCCGGATATTTATATTGGACAGACAGCGCATTTCCCAAAGTAAATGGCACTGGTGGTTCTATCCAGTTACCTACCCGTGATACTGTGGCGTCTTACACCTACAATGTTGACTTTTACAACATCATTACCCGATACCAATTCGGAATTTATGTAAAGCACATATTTGGTTGCGGTTCCACTTACCCACTGACCGCTGTCAATATTGTTGGGAGAAATCCTAAAGCGAATTTTGCAACCAATTCCCATGAAATGCTGGCAAATTCGGCATTTAAATTTACGGACAATAGCGTAGAGGCCAACAGTTACCGGTGGACATTTGGCACCGGCGGCAGTGTTTCATCAAGCAGTGCCAAAGAGCCTGTGGGCATATCTTACAGCCAGCCGGGTATTCGGCTAATCCAACAAAAAACCATTACCAAGGAAGGCTGTGTGGACAGCGCCATTCGATACGTAGAAGTGTATAGTGGCTCCAATGTTCCTGATCTTGCCAGTTGCTCCGGCACTCCAAATTCTCCCGGAACAGACAGCATTCGTAAGCGAAATTATTTCGTAAGCCGCACCTTGTACGAAGACGAAAAAGGAGACCATTTGGTAGCAGGAGGTTACACAGACATGCGTTACTCATTTTACCCACGTGGATATGAGGGTTGCTTTGCAGCTAAGTATAGTAAAACAGGTGCATTGCTATGGTATTTTCAAACAACAACCGGTGACGACTATTCAACCTACAACAAAAATTCACACATCATTTTTGAGCATGCAGTCGGCGACAAGTCTGGAAACACCTACTTATTGGGTCATTCTTTGAATCGAAGCGCCATTGTTGATAGCCTGAATTCTTTCCCGCTGCAGCAAGCCACTGGTTTTTTGGTAAAGATGAGTCCCGCAGGAAAAGTTTTGTGGGTTAAAAATCTGTATAACAAGGATATTACCGGCACCAATGTTAGCATGGATTATGCAGGAGGTTCCTTGCTCCGCGGAAAGAATGATGATATCTATATAGTCACCCACCGCTACAGTACATCGGCGTTGTATAACTTCATGAGTGAAAATGATATTGTTTCGTCATATCCCTATAATAAAACAGGCATCATCCTTCATTATGACGGCAATGGCAATGTACTTCGCAAAAAGGAATTTCCCATACAATACAACAACCTGCGCCGTTTCAACATTTACACCAGCGATAGCTATGACCGGCTGCCCCCCGCAACCTGGGACAGCACTGGAAAACTGGTCATCTATGGACATCTGAACCCATCAGAAATGACCGGCAACTCCATTGATGGTTTTACCATTCCGTTTAATATAGCCAACATCAAGAGTGCCTTACTGTTTGTAGATACCATAACCATGAATGTGGTGAATGTAAAACCATTGTTTAACCCTGCTACCGCAGGAAATGCAGGCATTAATCCCAACAGCTATGCTATAGATGCCACAGGCAACTACTATGCCGGCTACACCGGTTACATTGCATTTCCGTCAAGCGACCTGGCATATCAGGTTGATTCCACAAAATCAAAGTCGTACATTATAGCTTACAATGCCAATGGAAATTTTCGTTGGAAAAAACAACTGGAAGGCCTGCAACCATTGGCCATGCTTGCTTACGCAAATGATTTGAAAGTGTATGGTACCAACTACATTAACTCCGGCTTTTACACTGGAAACTTATTAAGCGACCCCAATAGTTCACCAACCACCCACGATATAAAAAAGCTAACCATCGTAACGGATTCTGCCGACTACAACGGACAAGGCAGGGTTGGTCTTGGCTCGCTGGATAATGTTGTAGCATCATTAAGCAGCAGCAATGGCAATATGACAGGCATGATTTCACTGGGAACCAACAAAGAAGAAGAAACGGGCACCATGAGGCGTGGCTATGGCGATCAGTTTTGGGCAACCGGCACTAATGGATTAACCATTAGGAACGTAAATATTACCGACACAGCTTCTACTTTGATGACTTACAAACTACCCGTAACAAACAATTGTAATTTGCTCCCAATAGTATTGGCCTACTTCAAAGCAATCTGCACGGGTGATAATATTAGATGTAACTGGCAAACCCTGTCAGAAATCAATGCAGATAAGTTTCTCATTCAGCAAAGTAAAGATGGCAGAACATGGGAAACAATAGCAACTATTAAGGCTAAGGGGAACTCATCCCAACCTCAAAATTATGAGTGGGTTGGAGCAAATAAGGAAACCGGAATGTTACAATACAGACTTACAGAAATAGATAAAGACGGTTTGGCTTCATGGTCGCCAACAGTATTTGCAGGATGCCCATCACCAACTAACCTTAGTTTAAAAATATATCCCAATCCTGCAAATGAAGTATTTATTGCAAGTATTGTCAGTCCTGCAAAAACAAACGCATTTTATAAGATATATTCAACATCTGGACAGTTAATAAGGACAAACACCCTGATTATTGAAAAGGGTGTCAATAATTTCAACATTCATATCGGGTATTTGCCAAAAGGTATATACAGGTTTGTTGTTGAGACAAAAGAAAAAATAAGTATTTCTGATAAACTTATTAAAATTTAAAAGTTTAAACATTTCATATATAAGTACTTCAAAATTGAATATTGAGGTACTTATATTTCTATTTTACTCCGTGAAAATCTTTCTCAAAACCTTAATCTTTGCTTAGCTTACCTTTACACCATGAAATCGGGTAAGAATATACGTCAGCTTAGTTTAGATGAACTAACGCTCTATTTTGAGCAAATGGGAGAAAAAAAGTTCAGGGCTAAGCAAGTGTACGAATGGCTTTGGCTAAAACATGCACACACTTTTGATGCTATGACCAACCTAAGCAAGGAGTTAAGGGTAAAGTTGGGTGAGCATTTCACCCTGCCGGCCTTGCAGATAGAATCAACTCAATACAGTGAAGACGGCACGGTTAAAAGTCGATTCAAAACCTCGGATGGTCATTTTGTAGAAGGTGTTTTAATACCAACAGATGAGCGGCAAACCGCCTGTGTTTCTTCTCAAATTGGTTGCAGTCTTAGTTGCAAATTTTGCGCAACAGGCTATATGGACCGTAAACGCAACCTCGATTTTGACGAAATTTACGACGAAGCAGTTCTCATAAATCAACAGGCCCACAGGGTGTATGATAAAAAGCTGACCAATATAGTTTTCATGGGTATGGGTGAACCATTACTCAACTATAAAAACGTATTGAGGGCAATAGAAAAAATTACCTCCCCGGATGGTTTGGGCATGAGCGCAAGACGTATTACCGTTTCCACGGCAGGTGTTGCCAAAATGATCAAACAATTGGGCGACGATAAGGTAAGATTCAATCTTGCCCTAAGCCTGCATGCCGCCAATGATACCAAACGCAACGAGATAATGCCCATCAACGAAACCAATAATATACAAGCATTGATAGAGGCGCTCAACTACTTTTACAAAGAAACCGGCAACCAAATTACGTTTGAATACATTCTTTTCAAGGATTTCAACGACAGCCTAAGAGATGCTGATGAACTGATAAAAATTTACCGTCAGGTACCTGCAGATTTGGTCAATATTATTGAATACAACCCAATAGATGCAGCCCGGTTTATGAAACCTGATGAGGAAACAACTGAAAAGTTTATGAACCATTTGTCAAAATCCCGTGTTAATGCAAGGCTGCGCCGTAGTCGTGGCAAAGATATTGATGCTGCATGTGGACAGTTGGCTAATAAAGAATTTATGGTTGAGTAGCCTTAAACAATTGGTTTATTAAGCCAGTATTTTTATTGTTCAGGCCTTTGTTCCATGATGACTCATCGTTGTGTCACACGTCTATAGGTTTGTGCTGCCATTTAACTTTTTCCATGTTTTATCAAGCAAAAAATGCAGCATTTTGAATGAAGAAAATAAATAATAATCATAAAATTAACCTGAATCATAACTAACTACCGAATTTTTAATTTATTTTGTAACTATCACATAAAAAAATACAGCCTTGGAAAAAAACTTCAAGTGGTCTGACGAAGCAGAACCGCATAAGAAAAGAACGAAAGAGATCATTGGAAAACATCCGGAAATAAGAGCTCTTATTGGCCGAAACCCTTATACGTTTTTAGTTATTTTACTATGTGTAGGTGTTCAGATAACAGGTGCAATTTTATTGAAAGATGCACCATGGTGGGCAATTTTTGTAGGAGCCTACTTTGTTGGTGCTTTTGCATGTCATACTTTATTTGTATGCATACATGAGTGTGCACACAATCTACTTTTCAAAAACCGTACACTTAATACATGGTCGGGCATAATAGCCAATCTGCCACTCGTATTTCCCAGTTCTGTTTCTTTTCAAAAATACCATATCAAGCACCACTCCTTTCAGGGCGTTGAAGAGTTAGATGCGGACATGCCCTTTAAATGGGAAGCAAAACTTATAGACAACTCCATGCTTGGCAAAGCACTATGGTTATTGTTTTATCCTGTCTTTCAACTTTTAAGACCCATCAGATTAAAAAATGAAATCAATGTTTGGGATGGATGGACTGTTGTAAACTGGATCGTTCAAATTGCATTTATGACAGCAGTTGTATATTTTCTTGGTGCCAAAAGCACTGTGTTTTTAATTGCAGGTTTCTTCTTTTCTGTAGGCCTTCATCCTTTAGGTGCCCGTTGGATTCAGGAGCACTATCTGACCCACGGCGATCAGGAAACAAAAAGCTATTATGGACCATTGAATACAGTAAATCTTAACGTAGGATATCATAACGAGCACCACGACTTTCCATCAGTATCGTGGGACAAATTACCTAAAGTAAGAAAAATTGCCGGCAGCTACTATGATACACTTGGTTATCACACTTCCTATACAGGTTTGTTATTCAGATTTTTGTTTGATAAAAATCTGTCTATTTACAGCCGTGTAGCACGTGCCAACAGAGGTAAAGAAAAAGTGACCAAAGAAGCGGTAATACCTGCTGTGAAAATGGTAGAAATGATGGACTAATCCCTTATTAATCTTCAATATAAAAGAGTTGCTGTTGAAAAATGGCAACTTTTTTTTATTATAACTCACTTTGTGGAACAAATTTTTAAAGTTTGATCAAACGCTTGATTAATTGATAAATTAATAGCATTTGAAATATTACTGTTAAGAAATTATAAATTTTTCAGCAGTTATTTGTACTTTGTACCAAATTATTCGAATGCTTGAGCCATGGAGAACAGGTATCGTAACCAAAATAATTAATGAAACCGCACAAACCCGCCGTTTCTGGATACAAATTCCGGAATTGGAAAGGTTTGATTTTGCACCCGGTCAATTCATTACCCTTGACCTGCCCATTCACGAAAAAAAGAATAAACGATGGCGCAGCTACAGTATTTCATCGTGGCCCGATGGTACCAATACAGTAGAACTGGTAATTGTATTATTAGAAGGCGGGCTTGGTACTACTTACTTATTTAATGAGGTGACAGTTGGTTCCGAACTGACCTTACGAGGCCCTCAAGGCGTTTTTACACTACCTGAATCTATAGACAGAGATTTATTTCTGATTTGCACGGGCACAGGTATTGCACCTTTCCGGTCTATGATTCATTACATAAACATGCACAACATTCCCCATCAGGATATACATTTGGTTTTTGGTTGTCGCAAATTTGGTGATGCTTTGTATGCAAATGAATTAAAGGAAATGATGCGTAAAGAACCCAAATTCTTTTTTCATACCTGTTACTCAAGAGAAGAAGAAGAAAATTTAGAGCATCTTGTGCGTATAGGATATGTACATCAGGTATTTGAAGAAATATTAGAGAAAAACAAAGTTCCCTCCTATTTTTACCTTTGCGGATGGAAAAATATGATTGACGAAGCCAAACAAAGAATAATTGCATTAGGATACGATAGAAAAGATATTCACTTAGAATTATATGGTTGAACTTTAAATTAAATGGATAAAGCAAAATTAAAAGTATTGCTACATACTGTAGCGGGATTGTTTGTATTATACAGGGGTCTTGAGTGTTTTGAAACCGGTAAGCTTTTACCTGCTGCCTTATATCTTGGCTTTGCAATTATATGCATTTTGGTAGCTGCACTTCACAAATCTATATCAAGACGTTTTGTTCAGGCCGACACAGCATTTTTTCTAATTGAATCTCTAACCTTATTATATACTGCATGGCATTATAAAAGCCTTAGTTTAAATGCACTATATTTCATTTATGGTATAACAGGGCTTATAGTAATTACTTTTTCCATCTTAAGCATTAATGATGCTGAAAAACCTCGTCCAAAGTATAAGTCAAGAAGGAGAAGAAAAGGTAGTTCGGAGGATAATAAGAACATAGAAAATGGGAACCTACAAAATACAGGCTCCCTTCAATAAATTAAGCTACGAGATACTTTTTATGATCAGGTCTTTTACATTTTCCAAAGCAATGCGTTCCTGTAGCATGCTATCGCGATAACGTATAGTTACAGTGTTATCTTCTTTTGTCTGATGATCTATGGTAACGCAAAATGGTGTGCCAATAGCATCCTGCCGGCGATATCTCTTACCTATAGCATCTTTCTCTTCAAAAAAACATTTAAAGAAAGGCTTACATTCATCTATTAGTTTTCGGGCTATTTCCGGCAATCCGTCTTTCTTGAGCAAAGGTAAAACTGCAAGCTTAACAGGGGCAATCTTTGCAGGAATATGCAACACTGTTCTGCTATCAGTAGTTCCATCTTCTTTAGTAATGGTTTCCTCCTCATATGCATTAGATAATATTAACAAAAACATTCTATCTAAACCTATAGAGGTTTCTACTACATAAGGTATATAATTTCCGTAAGGCTTGCCGGTAGCAGGGTCTATGTCATTATCAAAGTAATTTTGCTTCTTCTTGCTGTATTCCTGATGCTGACTTAGGTCAAAATCTGTTCTGCTGTGTATGCCCTCCACCTCTTTAAAACCAAATGGAAATTCATACTCTATATCCAATGCCATATCAGCATAATGTGCCAACTTAATATGGTCGTGGTAGCGGTATTTTTCAGCAGGTATTCCAAGACTCAAATGCCATTGCAACCTTGCCTCTTTCCAATAGTCGTACCATTGCTTTTGTGTACCGGGGCGAACAAAGAACTGCATTTCCATTTGTTCAAACTCCCTCATTCTAAAAATGAACTGACGGGCAACTATTTCATTTCTAAAAGCTTTACCGGTTTGTGCAATTCCAAACGGGATTTTCATTCGTGCAGTTTTTTGCACATTCAGAAAGTTT
>JANPGE010000073.1:0-38544 GCA_031423805.1 Segetibacter sp.
CCATTTTCCATCTGCATCATTGCCGGCTACTGTAATAAACTCTACCGGAATGCCTAGCAACACCAAATGATGAACAATATTACGCATAACTCCGCCGGGGCTGCGTTTAACCGATGCCGGATTGGAAGTGCCTGCAACCACATTTTGTTGGCAATAAAATAATTCATCCACCAACATAGCGCCAATGCAAACTACCTGATGATTCATTGATTTGATTTTTGTTCAAGATACGTGAATCATCAATTTTAATAGATTTATTTTGGCGATAATTGGTTCTTTGTTTAACATGGATAAAGCTTCCGTCTAATATAGTTCATGTTCATTCTCTTGCGCATTTTGCAACGCTTTGTGGCCATTAATATATTATTTTTTTGTAAAAAAAGTATATAGGTTTTAAAATAACAAGTGGTTTCCTGAAACAAAAAGTGTAAAAAGCTAAATAATAGTATGGGGCTCAAGTGAGTGATCCCGACCTTTGGTAGGGACAAGCTACAACAATGTAAAATTGAAAATCAAATGTTGGTCACAAAAGAGTTGAAAAAACGGTTAGAAAACTTGACTTTTACGGGCAGATTGCTTCACTTCGTTCGCAATGACGGGCTAATACTTTCAAATATCAATAACTAATAAATCTATGAACGATTTTCAATTACTTTGAATTGTGAAACTTTGAGTAAATTTGGAAAACGCATAAACTTATGAATGAAATAAATGAACTGCGAAAACAGGTTCATAAATTTGTTGATACTGCCTCTGAAAAGGAATTGGAAGTGGTTTACCATATCCTTGAAGCTAATGAGACTTCAGATTGGTGGAATGAAATTTCTCCTTCACAACAAGGGGCAATTGACACGGGTCTTAATCAATTAGACAATGGTCAGGGAATAGCTCATGAAACTGTCTTGAAAAATTATGAGCAATGGTTGAAAAAATAATTTGGTCTCCTTTGGCAATAAAATCATTTGAAGAGATCATTAATTATCTTATGAATAAATTTGGAGAGCTTGCGGTAAAAAAATTTGTTCAACGGGTTGATGATAAAATCAGGCTAGTTGCTGTAAGACCCCAAATGTTCAGTCCTACCGGAAAACGAAAGAACACTTATTTGACAAACATTCGCGGGAAAACAACCATGACTTACCGATACAACCCTGACCTGAAACTTTTGGAAATTGTTGTTTTCTGGGGTATGCAAAACCCTGATAAAAAACCTGATTAATTTACGTGAGGCCGGTGTTTTTTAAAATCTCAAAAAAATATTTTTGCTAAAAATTTTATACTTAATGTGCTGATTGCTTCACTTCGTTCGCAATGCCGAACTTACTATTTCCAATAAACTAATAAACCAATAAAAGATTTAACGATTAAGATGAATACACTACAAAATTATGCCTTCGGCAAATGGGTCGCCGGGGCGGGAAATGAAGAAACTTTGTTGGATGCCGTAACGGGTGATCCAGTAGCTATGCTGCATGTAGATGGGCCTGATTATGCGGCTATGATGGATTTTGCAAGGGAGAAAGGCAATAAGGTGCTTCGCAAAATGACCTTTCAGGAGCGGGGCAGAATGTTGAAAGCTTTGGCCTTATACCTCAACGAACGCAAAGAAGAGTTTTACTCTCTTAGCTATCGAACAGGCGCCACTCGTGTAGATAGTTGGATTGATATTGAAGGCGGTATTGGCAATGTGTTTGCCTATGCTTCGCTCCGTAAATTTTACCCCGACAAACCATACTTTGTTGATGGCGAATCAGCGAAATTATCCAAGCTCAACACCTTCATTGGCCATCACATTATGGTGCCGAAAGAGGGTGTGGCTATCCACATCAATGCATATAATTTCCCGGTGTGGGGCATGTTGGAGAAAATAGCGGTCAACCTCTTGGCGGGTATGCCTGCCATTGTCAAACCAGCCATTCCTTCAGCATATTTGACTGAAGCAGTTGTAAGGGCAATTGATGCTTCAGGCATTTTGCCGGAAGGGGCTTTACAATTGGTCATGGGCTCCGGCATTGGCATCCTTGACCATGTTACTTACCAGGATGTGGTCACTTTTACAGGCTCTGCATCAACAGGAAAAAAATTAAAGGCACATCCACGAATCATAGAAGAATCAGTTCCGTTTACAATGGAGGCCGACAGCCTGAATGCTTCTGTTTTAGGGGAAGATGCCATTCCAGGAACCCCGGAGTTTGATTTATTTATTAAAGAGATACGCAAAGAAATGACGGTAAAATGCGGGCAGAAGTGTACAGCAGTACGTCGTATCATTGTGCCGGAAAATTTGCTGGAAGATGTTCAAATCGCTTTGGGCAAAGAACTTGCAAAAACTACAATTGGCAATCCCCAAACCGAAGGTGTAAGAATGGGTGCCATGGTGGACAAAACACAATTGGCAAGGGTTAGAGAAAGAGTGGAAAACCTTTCAGTGAATACCCCAATTATTTTTGGTGACCTCGACAATTTCAATGTATTGGGTGCTGATAAAAGCAAAGGTGCATTTATGAGCCCGATACTAATGCTAAACAGCGAACCCTTCAAATTCAAAGACTCACATGAAGTGGAGGCTTTTGGTCCTGTGAGCACTTTGATGCCTTATAAAAATCTGGATGAGGCAATAGAGTTAAGCAAGATGGGTAAAGGCTCGTTGGTTTGTTCCATTGTAACCAACAATACAGATACAGCCCGTGATTTTACCATTGGCGCAGCAAGCAATCATGGACGCATATTGGTGCTAAACAACGAGAGCGCAAAAGAAAGTACCGGTCACGGTTCACCAATGCCGCTGTTGGTACACGGTGGTCCCGGAAGAGCAGGAGGCGGTGAAGAAATGGGCGGATTACGTGGTGTTAATCACTACATGCAGCGGGTGGCTATTCAAGGTTCGCCGGGTATGCTGACTGCAATTACTGATGTTTACCAATACGGTGCTAAACAAGTAGAGAAAGATGTTCATCCTTTCAGGAAACATTTTGAAGAACTGGAAATAAGTGAGACCTACACTACGCACAAACACACCGTAACCGAGGCAGACATAGCCGCATTTGCACAAATTTCAGGCGATAATTTTTATGCGCATGTTGATGCAACATCGCTGGAAGGAACAATTTTTACCGGCAGGGTTGCCCATGGATATTACATCCTAAGCAAAGCCGCCGGCATGTTTGTTGACCCACGGAAAGGTCCGGTTTTATTAAACTATGGCATAAACGAATGCCGGTTTACAAAACCTGTTTATCCCGGCATGACAATAGGGGTACGATTAACGGTGAAAGAAAAAGTGGCGCAGGAAAAAAGAAGCGAAGAAGACATTGCCAAAGGCATAGTGAAATGGTTGGTGGATGTGTACGCCTGCCCCGACACAGGCGGGGACGAAACAGGCGAAACGGTTGCTATTGCGACTATATTGACGATGGTGAAGAAGAAGGAGCAGTAAGTCTGTTTATTTCGTAGCTAGAAAGAACAAAGCATCCAAATCACTTTTGGGAGTGAATTTTAGTGTGCTAATATTGAGATATCTTAACCAATTGGTCATTTTAACTTCCTTGAATACAAAATAAAATTTCATACAGAAATGCCATTTGAAGCTATGATTAAATGTTAACTTCGTAAGTAGAAAAACTACCTAAATGTCAGAAAATCAAGATTTGTCAGTAAAAACAGCTCACTTAAATGATCAGCAATTGGAAATGCTGCGCCTTTTTAAAAATCCAATGGAGCATCATGACTTTGATGAAATTAAAAGACTAATCGTAAAAATTTTAGCCAGAAAAATAGATGATGAAATGAATAACTTGGGAACTTTAAAAAAATGGGACCAAAGTACCTACGATCAATGGGGACAAGAACATTTAAGATCTGCAAATAAAAAATGAAGATAGTTCTTGATACAAATATCCTTCTTCAATCTCTCCCTGTTAATGGAAAAATGAGGCCAATCTGGAATGCTTTTCTCAATGAAAATATTGAGTTGATTATTTCCAACTCAATAATGTTGGAATATGAAGAAGTTTTAGCAAATAAAACATCATCATCAATAGCCTCTAATGTTGTTGCATTGATTTCTAAAGCAGTAAATGCTTATTTGGTAGAAATTTGGTACAAATGGAATGCGATAACAATTGACCCTGATGACAATAAATTTTTTGATGCTGCTGTGTCAGGGCAGGCAGATTATATTGTGACAAATGATAAGCATTTCAATGTAATAAAATCAATTGATTTCCCAAAAATTGAGATTATTAAAGCAGATGATTTTTTGAAATTGCTTGATACCAATAAATAAATAAAATGATTGCCGATTCTTTGCAAAATAAAACAACCCCGACATTGCCAACAGATATATTGCTGAAAGCTATTGAATTGATGAGTACAGCAAAAGCAATGACTGAATTGTACGAAGCCAACAAAGCCACTACTGCAAAGTATGTTCATGCAACTTCAAGAGGGCATGAAGCCATTCAGCTTGCTGTATCCATGCAGCTATTGCCGCAAGATTTTCTTTCTCCATACTATCGTGACGATAGTATGCTATTGGGAATTGGAATGACTCCTTACGAACTGATGCTTCAATTGTTGGCAAAGAGAGATGACCCTTTCAGCGGAGGAAGATTGTACTACAGTCATCCTTCGCTCAAAAGAGATGATATGCCCAAAATACCCATGCAAAGTTCCGCCACGGGTATGCAGGCCATACCTGCAACAGGTGCAGCTATGGGGCTTCAATACCTGGAGCAGCAAGGCTTGGCGGAGGATTTTGGAAATCATAAACCATTAGTAGTTTGTTCGTTAGGAGATGCTTGTATTACAGAAGGTGAAGTGGCAGAAGCTTTTCAAATGGCAGTGCTGAAAAAGTTGCCGATTTTATATTTGGTGCAGGACAATGAATGGGACATTTCCGCGACAGCGAAAGAAATACGTGCACAGGATGCAACTGGCTACGCCAAAGGATTTCATGGTTTGGAAACAAGAACCATTGATGGTACGGACTTCATCGCCTGTTATGAAACTTTAAAAGAAGTATTGGAAATAATAAGAACAGAACGAAGGCCATTTCTTGTTCATGCAAAAGTGCCTTTACTCAATCACCACACATCCGGCGTTCGCAAAGAATGGTACCGGCACGATTTGGAAGACGCTGCAAAAGATGACCCTTTCCCAAAACTTTGGGAACAATTATTAGATGCAGGTGTATCAGCACATCAACTTCAGGAAATAGATGCACGGGCAAATAATAGGGTAGAGGCGGACTATCAAAATGCGCTAAAAGCCGAAGACCCACGACCCGAAGACTTATTCAATCATGACTTTGCGCCAACGCCCATTACTGAAGAAAAAGGCGTTCGTTCGCCGCAGGGAAAAGTAGCAACTGTAATGGTGGATTGCGCATTGTTTGCGGTAAACGAAATTATGACCAAACATCCCGAAGCATTGTTGTACGGACAAGATGTAGGAGCAAGGCTTGGTGGTGTTTTCCGCGAAGCGGCTACGCTAGGGCAGAAGTTTGGCATTAACAGAGTTTTCAACACTCCAATTCAAGAAGCATTCATTATTGGAAGTACAGTCGGCATGTCGGCTGTTGGTTGCAAACCTATTGTAGAGGTTCAGTTTGCCGACTATATTTGGCCGGGATTGAATCAGTTGTTTACAGAGGTCAGCCGCTCTTGTTATTTGAGCAACGGCAAGTGGCCGGTCAGTTGTGTAATACGTGTGCCGATTGGTGCTTATGGTAGCGGTGGCCCATATCACAGCAGTAGTGTAGAAAGTATTTTGTGCAACATAAGGGGAATAAAAATAGCTTATCCCAGCAACGGTGCCGATTTGAAGGGGTTATTAAAAGCTGCTTATTACGACCCCAATCCGGTTGTTATTTTAGAACATAAAGGATTGTATTGGTCCAAGATAAAAGGCACCGAAGATGCCAAAACAATTGAACCGGATGAGGATTATATTTTGCCTTTAGGAAAAGCAAATATTGTTGTGGAAACACCTGCTTCGCAAAATGAAAATACAATCACCGTCATTACTTACGGAATGGGTGTTTATTGGGCAAAAGAAGCTGCTCAAAATTTTGATGAATGTGTTGAAATCATAGACTTAAGAACATTATTTCCTTTGGATACCAACACCGTTTTTGATTCGGTAAAAAAGCATGGTCGGTGCCTCGTTGTAACCGAAGAGCCTGTAAACAATGGATTTGCACAGGCTTTAGCAGGTAAAATTCAACAGGAATGCTTCCGTTATTTGGATGCCCCTGTCTCAACGTTGGGAGCAGAAAATATGCCTGCCATACCGCTCAATTCAACTTTGGAATTTACCATGTTGCCCAATGCTGATAAGGTTGCAAAAGCCATTGATGTGTTGCTAAAATATTAATTGGAACAACGACATTGCTACAAAAAAGCCGTGTTTTCACACGGCTTTTTTCTTTTTGCGACAGGCTTACACCTGCGGTTGTTTTATCTCATTTTTCTTTTTGTCCGCGTGGGGTCTCCTGCAAGGGACCCCACGCTCTATGAACTCGGAGTGTTTATCTATTTTTATTACTTTACACAAACATATCATTTTGTATGCTAATCGCTTTCATCAAGAAAGTTCCTCAAAATGTATTGGTACAAATCCATCCACTTTATTCTTTTCATAAAACCTTGCACTTCTGTGTTCATAGTCTTGCCAATGTTCTACTAATTTCCATTTTCCCCTGACGGCATTCAAATGTATATAATTTATTTTTTGAAGTAAAAAGCTGCGATGATAAATTGGTTTTGCATCAAAACTGTCTTCAAAAACCTTGTGCAGTTGCCCTTTATTTACATCCCGATCTGTTAAACCTTCTTTTAGGCGTAATAATATGTGATGCAAGTTTAATTGTTGTAACCGCTTAACAATTTCATAAGCCATAAACCGCTTGCCATTACTAATCAATTTGTTTAAATCATACTCCTCTGTGGGAAAGAATAAATACAATATACATGGTTAGGCATAACAGTGTAAGCAGTCGTCTTTATCGCAAATTTGTCGTCAAGTATTCTAAACCAATTGTAAACCAAATCATACCCAATGATCAACTCAAATAGGGGAAGCCATTGATGCCACGTAAAGGTTATGTAATATAATGTAGGTTGGTTGCTATGGGTTGTATTAATGGACATAGGTAACAAACATAAAAAAAATCACAAACGGGAAACCTATAAAATAATTTTTGTTGTTAACTTTTTGACTCCCAGAACGTGGGTTCCCTTGCAGGAGACCCCACGCGGACAAAAAAAAAGCCGTGCTTTCACACGGCCTTTTTCTTTTTGCGACAGGCTTACAACTACGGTTGTTTTATCTCATTTTTCTTTGCTACTTCCTCTAAAAGTTTTAAACCGAGTAAACCGCTGATAGGGCCGTTGCCGCTTTCTCCACTTCCACCAATAAGCACGTCAGGCATTATACGAATGTGTTGTGTGCCTATAGCTTCCATCACTTTCAACTGTGTAAAGTTATCGCCGCCCATCGCTTCTACAGACAGCTTGTAAGACTCGGCATTGGACTTACCGATGGCCAAAATTTTTCCAGCTTCTGCATTACCAGTCAGCGTAATTTTCTCTGCGTCAGCTTTTGCCAGCAATTCTATCTGTTCCGCATTTGCTTTGGCCAAAACCCTTATCCGCTCTGCATCTCCGCTTGCCAAAAGTTTTAACCTGTCGGCTTCTGCGGTGGATTGTAACCGAACACTGTTTGCTTCACCCGTTGCTTTTTTTACAGAGGCATCAGCAATCCTTTCAGCAATCAAAACGCCCTGATCAGCTTTTACAATCTCCTTTTGAATTTCTGCTATAGCGGTTTCTTTTTCCAGGCTTTGTCTTGTTTCCTGTGCCAGTTTTTCTGTTTCGTATGTAATCTTTTGTTCTTCTGCCAGCTTACGGTCTGTGAGGGTTTTCATAAGGCTTTCAGGCGGAACGATGTCACCAATTAAAGTATCAACACCAAATACATTGTATTGGTCAAGCACAAATCCAATATGCTCCCTTGCGCTGGTTTGTCTTTCTTTACGGGTTCCTAAAAAGGCAATCACATCACTGTCTTGTGCGCTGTTACGGAAATAGTTTCCAATGGTAGGTTCCAAGACCTGGCTTACCAGGTTGTTCATGTTACCAAATCGTGCTATAACCTTTGGTGCTTCAGTGGTGGGGATGTGTATGATTTGCGACACATCCAGATTAAAAGGGAAACCGTCTTTGCTTCTTACTGTAATGGTACAAAGGTTTTTATCCAGTTGATGGCTTTCGCTTCTTGCATTTGCCCAGTTAAGGACCAGGTTGGTTGTTGGCACCAATTCTACTTTCATAATAAAAGGGTTGATGGGGTATTTTCCCGGTCCCAATGGTTCTGCCCAAACCCCTTTGCAACCTTTATTTACAATATTGCCATGCTTAAATTCTACGCCGCTTAGGTCCTGACCATCTTCGCCTACATAGCTGATTACAACACCAACATAGCCTATAGGTATCTCGGTCATTTTTACCATTTCAAGCCGGGCAAACCATGGGTTTAAAAAATAAGTACCGGCAAGAATAACCTGTTCCTGCAATCCTTTATAACCACCATTGTTCATGAAGGCATCTACGTCCTGAAACTTGTTGTGGCCTTCTACTATTTTACCGGCTATCTGTCCTTCATTTAGCGGGTTACCTTCTTGTGTGGTTACAATGCCTACTGCATTATCAGGAATGGAGCTCATCTCGCTCATTTCCACATTGAATAAAAATGTGTTGATACGGTAAGACCCTGGGGTTATGATCGCCATTTGCCTGCCTTTTCTACCACCATTTTTAATAAAGGCAACTGCATCCTGAAAACTATCAGATTCTACTTTGCGGCCAAGTATAAAACCGGTTTCTAATTCCTGCCCATCTTTGGCAAGCACCAACCCAATCATGCCTGTGGGAATAATGGTAAATGGTTGAAAAGTAATTGCATACTGCCATGCCCACTTTCCAAAGTAAACACCGGGGGGCAATGTTTGCGCCTGAAAACCAGCTTCGCCATCGAGGGCTATGATGCGGCCCTCGGGCAGTTCCTGCTTGCCAAAGAGGACAAACTTTTTGGTGACGAGACCTATTTTGTCTTCGGGCACTATGACTACGCCAAAGAATATCCTAAGGATAATTTTGTAAAGAAAAATTACGATTAATAGGCCTATGGCGAATGGCCATATTAATAAATAATGAGAATTCATGTTGTTAGGTTTTAAACTGTAAAAAATATAAAAAGATAGGAGGGGGGTATCATCAAAAAGTATTTAGCTAATGATGCTGACCTCCGACACGATACAGAGATATCCGTAAGGATAAAATATTTGTAGAAACTTAAGCCTTGGGAGGAGAAGTATTAAAGTTGGTCAAAATAAAATCTCCGAGAAAGAAGATTATTTTTTTAGTACGACGTAACATGTTTAGTTCAGAATTGAATACACAAAGTTTATAAATATTTTATAACTTTTCAGGTAAATAATGATGAGTGGTAAATAAATCAATCTAATCATATGAATTTGTTGTTGGTTATAAATAAGACAGGGAATTCTTTGAAAAAATTATAGTTCCTGAAGATTAAATTAATAGTATTCTAATAGATAGCAATTATAACTTTATAATAAATGAAACGGGAAGTTTAGGAGAGATATCAAATAACCAATATATTTTAGTGCGTTTGCTTTTAGTAAAATTAGATATATAATATATAAAATTTTTATCGTTTAAGTTCTTTTAAGATTGCCCCATAAATTTCAAACACTTTGTAGTATTTTTACCAGCTAAACCTTTAAAGTGAGTATATCAAGTGTGCAAAAGAACATAGTATTTTATGTTGATGATGATATAGATGATGTACAATTAATTGATGAAGCCTTTTCAAAATATTCTGCAAATATTGAATTAAAGACTGCTTCAGATGGTATTGAAGCTATATCTTCCTTAAGACAAATGTTAGATAGTGGAATTCAACCCTGTTTGATCATTTTAGATATAAATATGCCTCGTTTAGATGGACGTGAAACTTTAGTAAGAATCAAACAGATACAAGGTTTAAAAAATGTACCTGTAATTTTATTTTCTACTTCCTCACAACCGGCTGATGAAATATTTGCGAATAAATATAATGCAGGTTTTATAACTAAGCCAACAGATTACACTCAAATGGAGGAAATAATTAATACATTCATTAACCACTGCATAAGTGATATTAAAGAAATAATACGCAAAAGAAGGTTTTAAAAGTGCATATCCATCTATTCACTATTTTTAATTAATGTAAAACCAATACCGACATTACCGTTTATTTTAGTACCAAATGATTTACTTCCCTGCATTGTTTTTCCATCTTTGGATAATTTTGCCTTAATGAAAATCTCACTGAACCTTTCATTTTCATAACTCATTTCTACTAAACTATCATTTTGAATCACTTTTCCTTTCGCTGATAAAATTCCACTACTCCACAGTTCCATAACTAATCCCTGCGGGGTCTTCATTATTTTATAATAATATTTAGCATTAGCATTTTCCGGTTTCCATACTCCGGTAATATCATGAGTAAGTAATAAATTTCTTTTTGCTTTAAGAGGTGATATACCTGGTTTTGCTATAACATATTTTGTTTGTGTTGGCTGATTAATATTTAAGTTATCGCTAACTTC
The DNA here is from genome assembly GCA_031423805.1 of Segetibacter sp. GTDB lineage: Bacteria > Bacteroidota > Bacteroidia > Chitinophagales > Chitinophagaceae > Segetibacter. The sequence continues at coordinate 10,679 of JANPGE010000073.1, forward strand.
TGGTTTCATAATATTTTGGAGAAGTAGGTATAAGCCAACAGATATTGCAACCAATAAGACCAAAGTCCATTTGTTAAAAATAAAATTTGCTCTTTTTGTAAACCTTTCATCTTCTTCAAACGGAATACTTTTGCTTCGCAGAAAATTGGCTAAATCTTTTATATCGTTATCCCATGTGCGATAATAAACTTCTTTGGCTTGTTTGCTATAAAAAGATGAAAGAACTGCAGGCAAATCACTCTTTTCGGGCATTTTGGCTCCATCAATCAAAATGGGTATTACTAATTTCCCTTGCTTTAATGCTGTTGCAATTTCTATTCTAACCCAATTGGTTTCAGCCATTAGTGCGTTACTTCCATCCTGTAAAGGTTGCATCCATTTCTTTCCAATAATCACCAATTGTACTTCACATTGCCTTACACTATTTCTGATTACTTTGGTAAAATCTTCTCCATAAGGAATTGTTTCAGTATCAATAAAAATTCTTTCGCTGGCAATAAAATTTTTTAGTGAACTTACCAACCTTGAAGTATCTCCGGCACTATCTTCTCTTCTATAGCTTATAAATATATTTTTGCCATCGGCATGTGACATAATTTTACGTGTGTTATAGTATTACGAGTGATAATAAAATTAAACCAAAAACCGGTTCTAAGATCCATATTTTAAATCAATTATAAGAATCCAATTAAATTTGACCTTGTATAAAGCAAACTAACAAAATAAAGTTCTGTAGTATGCATAATAAAATTACATTTTCATTTCAACCTTAATACAACACGGTAGGCATCTATCATTCCTGAATAAAAACCTTCGGCACTACCCCATAGATAAAGTTGAAAAATACGGTACAATTGTTTACCCCATTTTTGTTCTATATAATCACGATTTTGGTCAAGCCTTCTTGCCCACGTTTTTGTGGTGAGATAATAATTATGCCGGTCGTCCCAAACACCACATAACTGAAATGGACTTTTTGCTACTTCAGCTAAAAATTCATGGAGACAAAGCAATGAAGCATTGCCTTCAAAAACATACTTTGACATAAATGATCCATGACTATTTTTTACCCGGTCTGCACTGGCATCCAGATACAAATAACCTCCCCGTTTGAGTATAGAAGCATAATGTTTTAAGGAGGCTTTATAATCGGGCAAATGTTCAGTAACACCACAATTAACAATTGCGTCGTATTTTTTTGATGGCTGATGTTTCATAAAATGCTCCAGGAGTACAGTGCAAGGAATATTTTCCTTTTCAATCAAATGATCAACATAATCTTTTGATCGTTTTGAAATTGTTATTGAGGTTACATTCATTCCCTTTTTTCCGGCAAACTCTACAAATGAGCCCCAACCGCCTCCTATATCCAGAATACGATTGCCAGGTTGGGCATTAATGGCATCGAGGGCAAAATTAAGCTTATTGGTTTGGGCATCCTCAAGTGGTTCATCATCATATTTAAAAACAGCCTGCGAATATGCACGGTATCTTTTATCCAAAAACAAAAGAAAAAAATCTTCTTCAATATCATAGTGATTTGCAATCCACTTTTTATCGCTTTTGACCTGACCAAAAAATAGTGGCCTTATAAAACGCCAGATATAATGTAAGCCCCTGTTATCCTTAAACATTTCCCGCAAGGCCAGCACTTGCATAATATCTCCCTCAATATCCAAATGTCCTGAAAGATATGCCTCTGCAATCGTTTGCTGATCCAAAGTACTAAGTGCAGCAATAGCTTGTTGATTATTTAGTTGCAAAGTAAAAGCTGGTTTACCCTCACCAAATATTTGACCAACTCCATCAGCAGATTTTAAAACAAATGAAATATTTCTATCTTCGGCATTCAAACTTTTATATTGCCCTGCAATGAGATTTGCAAGTCGTTTGAATTTAATATACATGGAGTTAATCTTTAAAGCTTCAGCAGAAATAATTCACTTTTAAAGATACAAAATAATAATGATGATCAAAGGCTTATTCTTTCTGCCTATTTAACAGAAAGTCCTTATTCAGTATGACTTTCAGGCATATTCAATTGCAATTTACTGCCATTTTATCTCAATATTCAAGATGGATTTCATTTTGATGAATGTATTGAGTCAAAGGAAAAATAGTCTACCTTTTGATAACTTCTGTTTCAATACTAAAAAATATAAAATCTATATGAACCTAAACAACTACACCATTAAATCACAGGAGATTATTCAGGCAGCTCAACAGGTTGCTTTTAATAATGGCAACTCTAATATAGAGACCAATCATTTACTCAAAGCTATGTTAGATGATGAGGAAAGCCCTGTTGATTTTTTACTAAAAAAGAACAATATCAATGTTATTTTTCTAAAGCAAAAACTGGAAGAAAGTATTGCCCGCTTACCAAAAGTATCAGGAACTGATCCTGCACAAAGCGTAAGCAGAGAAATGAATAATGCTTTGCTTAGGGCTAATGGCCTGTTGAAGCAATTCAAAGATGAGTTTATAAGTGTAGAACATCTCCTGCTATCATTGGTTGGTGGCAGCGATGATGTGAGCCGTATTCTTAAAGATGCAGGTCTTACAGAGAAAGGTTTAAAGGCTGCAATCATAGACCTAAGAAAAGGTGCTACTGTTAATTCACAAACATCATCGCAACAATATAATGCACTACAAAAATATGGTCGCAACCTAAATGATATGGCCCGTGAGGGAAAATTAGACCCTGTTATTGGCCGCGATGAAGAGATAAGAAGAACACTGCATATTCTTAGCCGCAGAAGTAAGAACAACCCAATACTTGTGGGAGAACCGGGCGTAGGTAAAACGGCTATTGCCGAAGGTTTGGCACATAGAATTGTTAATGGCGATGTACCGGAAAATCTTCGCAGTAAAATCATTTATACCTTAGACATGGGGCAACTAATTGCAGGTGCTAAGTATAAAGGTGAGTTTGAAGAACGACTAAAAAGTGTGATAAAAGAAGTTGCCGAAAGCGATGGAGAAATTATTCTCTTCATTGACGAAATTCATACACTTGTAGGAGCGGGTGGTGGAGAAGGAGCTATGGATGCTGCAAATATTCTTAAACCTGCATTGGCAAGGGGTGAGTTAAGGGCTATTGGAGCCACAACATTAAGTGAATATCAAAAATATTTTGAAAAGGATAAAGCGCTTGAAAGAAGGTTTCAGAAAGTAATGATTGATGAACCGAGTGTAGAAGATGCAATATCTATATTACGGGGTTTAAAAGATCGTTATGAAACTCACCACCATGTACGCATTAAGGATGAAGCAATTATTGCAGCCGTGGAGCTTTCTACACGATATATAACAGATCGCTTTTTGCCTGATAAGGCAATTGATCTGATAGATGAAAGCGCAGCCAAACTGCGTTTGGAAATGAACAGTATGCCTGAGGAGTTGGATGAACTGGAAAGAAAAATTCGTCAATTGGAAATAGAAAGGGAAGCAATAAAAAGAGAAAATGATGAGTATAAGTTAAAGCAGCTTTCTCTTGATATTAGTACCCTTGCTATGCAACGCGATACGCTAAAAGCCAAATGGCAGCAAGAAAAAGAAGTAGTAGAAAAAATACAAAATGCCAAAGCACAAATAGAAAACCTTAAGCTACAGGCAGAACAGGCAGAACGTAACGGAGAATATGGAAAGGTAGCTGAAATAAGATATGGGAAGGTACAGGAGCAGGAATTGATAATTGATGAATATGCTACTAAACTTGATGAAATAAGCGAAAACAAAAGATTGCTGAAAGAAGAAGTAGATGCAGACGATATAGCAGAAAATGTAGCACGGGCTACTGGAATACCTGTGAGTAAAATGTTGCAAAGTGAAAGAGATAAACTTCTTCACCTTGAAGATGAATTGCACAAGAGGGTGGTAGGGCAGGAGGAAGCAATAGAAGCAGTATCTGATGCTATTCGCAGAAGCAGAGCAGGTCTTCAGGATCCTAAAAAACCAATAGGTTCCTTTATATTTCTTGGTACGACAGGTGTTGGCAAAACAGAACTGGCAAAGGCACTGGCTGATTACCTGTTTGATGACGAAGGAATGATGACAAGAATAGACATGAGTGAGTATCAGGAAAAGCATAGCGTTAGCCGTTTGGTTGGTGCACCTCCCGGATATGTTGGGTATGATGAAGGCGGTCAATTGACTGAAGCGGTAAGACGCAAACCCTACAGTGTTGTTTTACTCGATGAAATAGAAAAAGCACATCCTGACGTGTACAATGTTCTGCTTCAAGTTTTAGATGATGGCCGTTTAACAGACAATAAAGGCCGGGTGGTAAATTTTAAAAATACCATCATCATTATGACGAGCAATATGGGTAGTCAGATTATTCAGGAAGCATTTGAAAATGTAGATGAAAAGAATATAGATGAAGTGGTGGAGAAAACTAAGGACGATGTTATGGTTTTACTCAAACAAACTATAAGGCCTGAATTTCTGAATAGAATAGATGAGGTTATCATGTTTCAACCATTGATGCGCAAAGAGATAAAAGGAATAATCAAGATTCAGTTGGAAAATCTAAAGAAACTAGTAGAGCAAAACAGTGGAATCAAACTGCAATTCAGCGATTATGCTTTGGATTATTTGGCAGAACATGGCTACAATCCGCAGTTTGGAGCAAGACCTTTGAAAAGGTTGGTTCAAAAGGAAGTTGTTAACCAATTGAGCAAAAAAATCTTAGCCGGTGATTTAAACAAAAACAATCCTGTTTTAGTTGATGTTTTTGATGGGGTTGTGGTATTTAGAAACGAGGCAGAGGAGTTGATTTCTAAGTAAATCTTTGGATTTTTTAATTTCCACTTTGGATATTATTTTGATTGTATTATTAAAAGCCAGTAAGGATTAACAAACCTTATTGGCTTTTAGCTTTTCTATTTCGTAACTTTAATGCAATCCTTATTTGCTTTCTCTTTATATCAACCTCTAAAGCATATTTAATTTTTGTTATTAGCCGATAAAAGGTTGCCACACATTTATTAAAAATTTGAATTATTATGGCAATTACTGTAAAAGATTTTATACAAACTGATGAGGTTTTTGTGGGTGCTGAACATGCCCCAATCACTATGGTTTGCTTTATTGATTATGAAAGCCCGGAATGTGCCAGACTTAATGATATTTTAAATCAATTGTTATTAAATTATCCTGATAAAATACGTATTAATATCAGACATTTTCCACTAGCCAATAAACATCAAAAAGCAATGAAAGCAGCTGAGGCTATAGTTGCTGCAATGCAGGAAGATATGATTTGGCCCATGAATAATATACTTTTTCAAAATCAGAAAAAACTGGGTATAATAAGCCTTAAGCAGCATGCAAAGGAAATTGGTTGTACCAATAAACGATTTCTTGAGCAAGTGATTAATGGTACTTACGCATGGCAGGTTAGAGAAGATCTTATGGAAGGATTAAGCCGGGGGATAAAAAATGTTCCGACCATATATATTAATGAATCACTTTTTGAAAAGCCATTAACAATGGAAACCTTAAGCGAAAAAATAGAACAACTTTCCAAATGATTGATTACAAATTTTGTTTAGCAAGTTCATTCAACTAACTCTCTAATGGGGCTTTCTATGCAAGCATCGGTAATTTTTTAACAAGCCAACTTTCTTTTACAGGTATCATCCATTTTGTCTCTAATTCTTCTTTGGAATTAACAAGGTTATTGAAATAAATAGTATCCCGGTTTATGAAGTCATTTTCAAACGCATAGTTTATCTGAGTAAGTGGAAGCAACTGAATTTTATCATTTATTACAAATGCAAGATTTTGTCTGTTGAACATGTCCACCTTAAATTTTTCCTCTATAGACTTTATCAATCTTACACTACTGTCTGTACTGCAGCCACTAACGCCTGCCTGTGATTCATCAGCCATTATAATAATAAACTGACCAAAAAACATATTGGCATACCCTTTTACTACCTCACCATGAGTTTTCCAGTTGTTTATAAAATCTTCCATCATTTCTTCTATAGTTAAGGCCTCACTCAATAAAAAAAATCTGCTGGATTGGTAAACCCAAACCCTTGAGGATTTATCAAAAGCTGATGGCAATAAATGTTTGTATTCAAAATTCATTTTAATTATTTTCTGGTTTAATAAACGCTGGTTAAGCATGTACGTGTTAATTATTTTTGCAAATTCAAAGCAACAATCTCTGCAACATCCATAACCATAACTTCATTTTCTTTTTCTTTATTTTTTACTCCATCTGTAAGCATTGTGTTGCAAAATGGACAAGCTGCCGCTATTATAGAAGCACCTGTACCAATAGCTTCCGCACTTCTTTCCACATTTACATAACGGTCACCTTTTTCTTCCTCCTTAAACATTTGTGCCCCGCCGGCACCACAACATAAACCATTGCTTCTGCATCGTTTCATTTCTACCAAATCGGCATCTAATGCTTCTAATACTTTTCGTGGTGCTTCATATACATCATTAGACCGGCCTAGATAACAACTATCATGATAGGTGATTTTTTTGCCTTTGAAGCTTCCGCCCTCGGTCATTTTTATTCTACCTTCATTAATAAGTTGTTGTAACAATTGGGTATGATGAATGACTTCGTAATTTCCTCCAAGTTCAGGATATTCATTTTTTAATATGTTAAAGCAATGTGGGCAAGCTGTCACAATTTTTTTTACCTCATATCCATTAAGAATCTGAATATTGTTGTAAGCCATCATTTGAAACAAAAACTCATTTCCCGCTCTTCGTGCAGGGTCTCCGGTACAGGTTTCTTCCTTGCCTAAAATGGCAAATTTGATACCTACATGGTGAAGTATTGTTGCAAATGATTTTGTTATTTTTTGTGCTCTTTGATCAAAGCTACCGGCACAACCTACCCAAAACAATATTTCCGGGGTTTCTCCATTCGCCATCATTTCGGCCATAGTGGGAACATGCATCGTTTCTTTATTTTGCTCAAAAGTAGCGCAAAACCATATTTAATAAAAAGTTCTGATAAGGTTTAATAGAAAATAAGAAATTATCAGTAAGCAACAACCTTATCTTATTATTGTTACATTACCAAATCGCCTTTCATTTCGTTGCAGATCTTCGTTAAAAAAATTAAGGATGTAATAGTAAGTTCCTGAAGGTAATGGGCTATTGTTGAGTTTACCATCCCAAAGTGTTTTATAATCTTTTGAGCTGAAAACCTGTTGGCCATAACGGTTGAAAAACGCAAGTTGATAGTTGCGGAGAAAACATTTAATATATGGATGGTAAACATCATTTACGCCATCCCCATTTGGTGAAAATGCAGTGGGCATTATAATATCACAATCGCAATTTTTCTGACTAAATGTTATAGAATCCCGATAAAGACAACCGTTATAAGTAGCCTCTACCCAATACAATCCTTTATTAGTAGCTGTTAAAAAAGAATCTTTAGAACCCGTATTCCAAAAATAAGAAGCGCCGGGATATGAAACCTTGAGCGGTAAATCATATCCTTTGCAAAGGGTAGTATCTGCGCCAAGATTAATAACCGGAAGCGGTTTTATGTTAGCCTTCATAGAAGAATTTCGTAGGCATCCTTTAAGGGAGGCTACTATGGAATAAGTTTTACCACTTTCAATATAACTTGAATTACCAACCTGACCATTTTGCCAGACAACAGAACTATTGAGCGGAGGATTAATAGTTAGATTAAAACCTGATTTATCGCAGATAGATGTATCACCGGGCAGGCTAAATGTGTTAATTGGATTATCATATACTATGATTGAATCCCTCACACCACACCCTCCCGTATTGGTTCCCTGTATCCAATATGTACCTGGACCGGGAATAGTTATTGAGGTGGAAGAATCTCCTGTATTCCATCTCCATTCTACAATACCCATAAGTGATTCGGGGGCTAATACATTGGGTTTGCTGGCGCAAAAAATAGTATCATTTCCCAGATTAATTTTAAAAGGCAATTTTAGAAAAACTTCAATAGTATCAATATTAACACAACCATTTGTGTCAATTGCTTTTACCCAATAAATATCAGGATCTGTAATAATTATGCTATCTGTATTATAAGCAGAAGTGCTCCATTTATAAATTTGAGTGGGTTGAGGGTTGGCAACATAAATCAGCGTAGAATCTCCAACACAAATTGTCTTATCGTTTCCAAGCCGGGGCTTAACTGGTAATCTGTTGTTTACAACTTTTACTATTGTATCATACATACATCCAAACCCGTCAGTAACTCTAAATCTATAAGCATAATTACCGGGTTGTGCAGGCGAAACGGTAGCTACTGCATTTGAAACATTAATAAGTCCGTTAGCAGGCATCCAATCTTGTGTTATAATAGGTACAGTGTATTGAACAGAATTTGGTATAATAGATTGGTCAAACTCTATTTTCCAATTAAATAAGAACCCATTATCATAAGCTTGCTTATCACATATTTCCAAAACCCAACTACCGTTAAGTGGTGTACCCAAAAGAGACGATAAGTTTTGTTCTGCTGTATAACTTCCGGCGGGCAGGTAATAATGAATAAGCGCATATTGAGCTGCATTATCTGTAAAAGAATATGTGTACTTACTGGATTCATTCCACATAGTACCATATTGAGGGTTACTATTAAATACATATTCATACCCCTTGCCTATGATATTGGTAAGCAGTGGATTACTACCACCACCGTTCAATGATTCATCTACAGGTTCGCCTAAAAAAGTGCCATCACCTGCTGTACCACCCACTGTTCCTTTTAAAACAGCCCTTACGCCGTTGGGTGCAGTAATAGCAATACTAATATCACCAAGATACGAGTGCTCCATTGTCATAAATATTCCTTTAAGATCATTTATGTTGTTGAGCGTTTGGCCGTTAAGAAATTGGTCCACCAAAATAGTACTTGTAAAACATTTTGGGGGCTCATCGGGCAAAAAAACTGAATCGCCTGATACAGGTAGTGAGAGAAACGAACCAACAGGCATATCTACATACCCCGGTACACCTGTGGAGGTTCTTGGTTGCAATAATAAGGTATCAAAAAGACAAATACCCTTAGGTACATCCATATTAAAATGAGGTCGAATGCTGGTTCTTACAGGTATTTTAAAGGGAACAACGGATGAACAACCATTACTGTCTGTGACAGAAACCCTTGCATAATATCCACCACTTATTTTATAGGAATGTTTTAATGACTTAAGGTTATAGCCAATACTATCTCTACCATCGCCAAAATACCAATGAAACAATGAAGTGCTATCATTTTGCTGATAATTCAGGTTATTATCCGGGTAAAAGGTTTGTATTCCTAATTTAACAGAGTCGCCAAAACAGATATTGGCATTGCCAAAAGTATCTTGCAATGGAAGAGAAAAGGTACTTCCAAGTATACTTTGCGTACAGGGAAAAATACATCTTATTTGACCAACCCACCCCGAAGATTCTATACTGCTATTACTTACAAACCTTAATGTTATACAACCTGATAAGTTGGCGGCACTGGGGGTTATATATTGAAGGCTATTGCTGACACCTGTAAAAACTAAACTAATTGAAGAACTTGTACTTGTTCCATCATAAACATATAGTGTATCCCCACTCGAAATATTTATAGAGGAAAAGAGTATCTGAATAACCTTACCCGGGCTACCTGAACAAAAGGTTACAGAATAATCTTCATTAGATCCATAATTTCCTGCAGGATTTGAGTCAAAAAAATTGCCGGTACATGTGGTTATACTTGAACCATTTATAAAGCCATTGTTTAAAGAATAATTTTGGGAATATAACAGGTTGCCTATGAGAAATAGTAAAAAAGATGAAATATTTGAAATATATTTTGAGGACATAGGGTTCATAAAAATACACCTAATCTTCATTTGTTTTAATTAAAATTTAATTTTCTTAATTACTGGTGGATAATTTTTTTTAATAATTTAGAAATTACTTTTTAGATTTTTTTATCTGAAATAAGTTAATAATTAATTGATTATTTAAAATGTGTTTCCTTTCCTTAAGCATTACTAAATAGTTTAATAAAATCAAGGATCTTTACAAATGTTATTAAATCATTTTTGCTTTCATACTTTATCCACTCAATAAGGGTAAGCCTTTGCGCTTTGTTACCTTTATCCACAACCGTCTCTTTTGGCATTTTCTTAAGAGCAAGTTTAACCACTTTTATACTCAAATTTGTAGCAGCCTTATGAACTATATACTAATAAGATCTTTTTTTACAACATTTTTGTTAATTACGCTTCAACACACCTCTTTAGCACAGGCTACTAAGTATCATTCTGATCCTGATGCTGAATTTAAAATGGCTAAAGAATTTTATCTAAAGGAGCAATATAGTCTTGCCTATCCCTTATTTAAAAATCTTGCAAATAATGTTTCTGATAATAGCCGTTTGCCCTTAAGCATTCAGTTAGAAGCTAAATATTATAATATAGTCAGCGGGCTTAAGTTAGATGAGAATACAGCAGAGGTGCAGGCAAAAGAGTTTATTGAGTCAGAATATAATGCTCCAAGAGTGCAAATGCTAAGCTATCAGCTTGGAGAATATTATTTCAGGCATGAAAATTTTGAACAAGCTAATATTTATTATGAAAAATCAGGAATTGACAATCTTAGCAATCGCGAAATAGCCGAAATGAAGTTTCATCAGGCTTATGGCTATTTTACCTTAAAACAATTTGATAAAGCCCGACCACTTTTCAACTCAATAAGACAGATACAGGGCGATCCAAACTATCTTGATGCAAATTATTATTTTGGTTTTATTTCATTTTATGAGAAAGATTATTCTTTAGCACTTGAAGCATTTCGCAAAGTTGAAAACGAACCTACTTATCAAACCATTGTACCCTATTACATAGCTGAGATTCTATATTTTAATGGAGAAAAGGATAAAGCTATAAATTATGCTGAAAATAAATTAAAAGCAGGAGGACAGTATTATGAACTTCAAATGCGTCAGTTGATAGGTCATTCTTACTTTGAGAAAAAAAACTACGCAAGTGCATTGCCCTATCTGGAAGCCTATGTAAGCAAAACCGATAAAGTTCGCCGTGAAGATTTATACGAACTGTCTTATACTTACTACGAAACAAAAAACCTCGAAAAAGCAATTGGAGGTTTCAAACAATTAGGCGGAAAAGAAGATTCCCTTGCCCAAAACAGCATGTATCTGTTAGCTGATGCCTACCTTAAAACAGGACAAAAAGCTAATGCCCGTAATGCATTTTTATTTTGTGCAGCTAATACAAGCAATCTATTGCAAAAAGAGGTTTCTAAATTTAATTACGCCAAATTATCTTTTGATATTGGTTATCAGGACATAGCAAGTGATGAACTGCAAAAATTTATTCAGTCCTTTCCAAACTCAAAATATTTGCCCGAAGCTAAAGAGCTTTTGATAAATGTACTTGCCAATACCAATAATTATAAAGAGGCATTATCACTCTATGAAAGTTTGCAGGGCAAAAGCGAAACTGTAAAAAAAATATATCCAAAAATACTCTATGGAAGATCGGTAGAATATATTAATGAACATCAGGTAGATAAGGCAGACAGTCTTTTAAATGAGATTTTACAAGCACCATATAATACCTCCCAATTACCTTATGTTTATTTTTGGAAAGGAGAATTAGGCTACCGAAAAGGCAATATAGATTTGGCTATAGATATGCTAAATAAATATTTAAAGAACCCTCTGATATCAGGTGAAGTAAGTGTTGCAAATGCAAGCTATACGCTTGGACATGCATATTTACAAAAAGAAAATTACAAACTTGCATTAAGCCATTTTGAGGAGGTTAGCAAGAAAGTAACACCACAATCAACAGCCATAGAACAGGATGCTTATGTTAGAAGTGCTGATGCAAATTTTATGATTAAAAATTATAAACTAGCACAGGAAATGTATAACGTTGTTTATAGTAGCAAACTATCTTCAGCGGATTATGCACTTTATCAAAAAGCCCTTATTTCAGGTGCTGCTAATCGTACTTCTGAAAAAATAATACAACTACAAACAATTGAACAACAGTTTCCTACATCACCTTTAATTGCAGATGCTAACCTTGAAATTGCAAACACCTATCTGGCTGATGAAGATTATAAAAATGCATTAATCCCTCTCAATAAAATTATTAAAACGAAAAATGCAAAATCATTATATCCTCAGGCATATTTAAAGTTAGGCATTGCTTATTTCAACCTCGATAATAATACAGACGCATTATCCAATTTCAAAACACTGATATCTTCTTATCCTAATTCTGCTGAAAGTGATGCATCCATAGAGTATGTAAGAAACATATTTATTGAGCAGCAAAAACCTTCGGATTTTGTAGCATTTATGAAACAAAATGGTAAAGAGATAAGTCATACTGAAGAGGATTCATTAACATATACCTCAGCCAATTTACGATTACAGAACAATGATATCCCAAATGCATTAACAGGTTTAAGAAATTATCTTTCCAAATTTCCCGAAGGATATTATTCACTTGATGCCAATTATGCTGTTGCCGAAATATACAACAACAGAAAAGAGTTTGCAAATGCATTGATTGGTTATACTTATGTCTCTTCAAAAGCTCCAAATAAATTTGCGGAAAAGAGTGTATTACAGGCAGCAAGAATCAATTTTTTTGAGTTGAAAAGCTATGAAGAATCAGAGAAATATTATGTTCAGCTTAAAAGTATTGCGACACAGGCAAACAACAGGTTAGAAGCCATGAGAGGACTACTAAGATCGCAGTACAGACTTAACAAATGGAGCGATGCTTCATCTAATGCACAAGAACTGTTAGTACAAAAAGGGATAGCTACTGATGATAAAATGATGGCAAATATGGTAATTGCAAAAAGTTATCAGCTTAATAATGATAATGACGCAGCATTATCAAATTATAAATCAGTTATTAGTTTAGGAAAAAGTGAGTTTGGGGCAGAAGCCCGTTATCAGGTAGCCAATATTTTATTACTACAAAATAAAATTACAGATGCAGAAAAGGCAGCGTTTGAAGTAATAGAAAAGGCAGGATCTTATGAATATTGGACAACTAAAGCATACATATTATTGGGAGATATTTATTGGAAACAAAAAGACTATTTTAATGCAGAAGCAACACTAAAAAGCGTAGCTGAAAATGCCACAGCTTCTGAACTTAAAATTGAAGCTCAAACTAAATTAGATGCAGTAATTGCTGACAAAAATTTGAATAGCAAAATAGCTCAATAAAATATTAACCTAAAATTATATCGTTTTTATCATCAATTGATTTTAAATAAAACCATAATAAACCAATCATTTATTATGAACAAAATATTGGAATAATGAAACAAATCATTGGCTTTACATTCATACTACTGATTTCAAATTCTTTGTTTTCACAAAAAAGAAACAATGATGACACAACAAAAAAAACTGTTGTAATTACCTCTGCATATAAGCCTACTCTTAAACCTGCCGCAAAAATAAATTTTGCAGCTTCTGTTCCCCTGGCTGACACATCTAAGTCAAATACATTGACTTATAACATTCCTGCTCAAAATCTCTTTTTTAGTTATCAACCGGTATCGTTAAAGCCTTTAGCATTAGGTGTAGAACCTAATATACCTTGGGTAAACAGCAACTATATAAAAGGAGGTTATGGAAATTATAGCTCCCCTTATCTGGAGACGGGTTTGTCATTTGGTGATGGAAAAACCTCATTAATCAATTTTTTTGGAAAACATATTTCACAAAAGGGTAGTATTCCATTTCAGCAGTTTGGACATACCACTTTCAATATATTAGGGCTGTATAGTACCAACACCAATTTAGAATGGAAGAGTAAAATAGGTTTTGATAACAGAACGCAATATTTCTATGGTTTTCAACCGGATACATTAAAGTTTGAAAAAGATAGTTTAAGGCAGAAATTTAATACAATAAGCGGAATGGTTGGAGTAAGAAATAAAGAAGTAAACGATTTTGGAATAAGTTATGATCCTACTCTTACCATAAATTTATTTTCTGACAACAACAAAAGCAGAGAAACCGGATTTATACTGAATGCACCATTTACAAAAGTGATATCCTCTGGTGTAAATGTTACTATGGGTTTTATGGCTAACCTTACAACTCTAAAAAAATCAACAGAAGAAAAAATTCAAAATAATCTTATATACTTAACCCCAACATTATCACTTAAAAAAAGCAATTTTGAACTTAATGCAGGAATAATTCCTTCATGGGATAATGGGGTTTCTCATTTGTTACCCAACTTTTCGGCTGTAGTAAAAGTCAGGGATGAAAAGTTTGTTGTAATTGCAGGATGGATAGGGTATTATCAAAAAAACACTTACCAATCATTATCTCTTTTTAACCCCTGGATTAAGCAACCCGATACTTTATTTAATTCAAGAAATATTGAGCAATATGCGGGTTTTAAAGGTTCTGCCGGAAGTCATTTTACCTATAATGCACGTTTATCATTAATTAAAACAAATAACCCCGTTTTCTTTGTCAATGATTCATTAGATGGAAAAACATTTTTACCGGCATATGAGACCTCTATGAAAACAATTCGTATAAGTGGAGAGATTGGATATACGGCTCAAGAGAAATTTAGTTTACTTGCAGGTGCAGTAATAAATAACTTTTCAGGATTAGAGCTAAATAAGAATACCTGGGGTCTTCTACCACTTGAAATTACAGGATCCCTGCGTTGGCAGGTTCTTAAAGATTTACAATTTAAATCAGACTTATTTATTTGGAATGGTGCATTGTATAAATCTAAAACAATAGAAAAAGAAAGATCAGGTGGAGCTTTTGATTTGAATGTAGGAGCTGAATTTTTTATTATGCCCAAATTGAGTGTTTGGATGCAATTCAACAATATTTTGAATAATAAGTACGAAAGATGGCACCAATATCAGGTATTAGGACTAAACGTATTAGGAGGAATTGTATATTCGTTCTAATAAATTAAATTTCATGTTTGAGGCATTTTATCATTATCTATTTATTAATAAAAAAGTGGCATTCCCCGGATTTGGTACTTTTTTTATAGACCGTATACCTGCACAACTCAATTTTGCCTCAAAAAGTTTTACAGCACCCATATGGCAGATTTCATTTAAAAAAGGAGAAGTAACAACCGATAGAAACTTTTATTTTAACTTGAGTAGTATGTTAGGCATTTCAGAAAATGAAGCGCATGAAAAAGTGAATGAATTTTCTTTAGATCTCAAAAGAGAGTTTGCTGTTTACAAAAAAATTACCCTCCCAAAGATTGGATCGCTTATTGAAAACAGCAAAGGTGATTATCAATTACTAACCGACTATAAATTTCACAACTATTTTGTAGATATAAAAGCCGAAAGAGTATTAAGAGAAAATGGTGAAAAATCATTTTTTGAAGAATCAGTTTTAAATTCAAACACAGAAACTAATAAGCAAACAGAGACAATATTAGAAAATAGTTCAGGAAAAGCTGAATGGTGGATAGATGCAATCATACTCGCTATTTTAGCAATCGCCGCTATTGCCTTTTATTATTTTCAGCATGGAACTTTACAATAAATTATCATTTCTTTCATTCTCTATAAAAAAACTCTGTATTAAAATTTCCCACTGATCATTATTGATTATTGCTTCAATAACTATTGATTTAATTCTGGTATTAAGAACAATGACGATTGAAATTTAATTGTAAACAACAATGCCACGCATTCTGCGTGGCATTGTTGTTTTTTACTTAATTACTATTTAATTATTGAACAATTACCTTTTCAGTATAACTGCTATTTTCATCTCTAACTGTCAATAGATACATTCCTTTGTTAAGGTTAGCACTTGAGGTTATCTTAAGTTTACCAGAACCTGTATTGCTTACACTAATAGGGAAAGATCGTCCTTCACCATTCATAAGTGTTACAGAAGTTGTACCCTTAGTATTTACCCTTACTTCCATGGTATTTCCAGTAAGCGGGTTAGGATAAACCTTCATTGTTTCTGATAAAGTATTACTATTAGACGTTCTGCAAGTAACATCAATTAAAACAGAAGCAACGTTTGTATAAACCGTAGATGCACATCTGCTACTGTTAACTCTTAAACGATAATATGCATTTGCAGTAACAGGACCCGGCTGATATACATTAGTAGTTGCACCAATTATATTTGTCCAGGTACCTCCGGCAGTAGTTGATCTCTGCCACTGATAGGTTACTGTACCGTCAGTATAATGACAGTTAGCTAACAATTTAATTGCTGATGGCAAAGCATTAGCACATACACTTTGAGTTGTGGTACCAATTGTACCGGCTTCAATAGGTGGATATACATAAATATCAACCTGATTGCTATAACCTGAATTACCACAATCATTATAAGCTCTTCTGCGATAGCTACTGAAAGTAGTAATAGCTCCAGGTGTATAAGAAGCCATTGTAGCACCGGGTATTGATTGCCATGTACCACCTTGAAGTATTTCCCATTGGTAGCTGATGTTTGTATTTCCTGCGCAAGCATTTAATACACTCTTAATAACACCGGGGGCAGTTCCTGAACAAGTAATGAACGGACCATCAACTAAACCGGCAAGAAAGTTTGTAACTACCGAAATATCAATGCTCACTTCATTTGAATTTGCACTACGTGTTATAGATCCACATGTTTCTGATGCAATTCTTCTATAGTAAGTTTTTTGAGTAATTGCACCAGGTTGGTATGTTGTACCGGTTGCACCAGGTATATTGGTATAAGTACCACCAACAGTTTTCATTTGCCATTGATAAGTTATAGTACCACCACCTGTTGCAGGTGCTGTTTCTATAATTAGTCCGGGTACAATACCTGAACATACTGCTATTGAGGTAGTGGCTATAGTTCCGGGAATAAGGGGAGCAGATACGTAGTTGATTGTAAATGGCTCACTATATGCTGATTCGCCCCAAATATCAGTAATCAATCTTCTGAATTGAGTAGTCTGTATTAAGATAGGAGGTTGATATGATTCATTTGTTTCTCCTGGTAGTATAGTCCATGCACCAGATGTACCTGGTCTTGTTTCCCACTGATAAGTGAAGGGAGGGGTACCATACATAGGAGGATTAGGACCAGTTGTGATAAGAGATGGTGCGCTGTTTTTAAATTGACAGTTTGATCCCGCAAGATCACCACCTGTAATTGGTGGGAAAGCATTATAGAAAACTTCAACACCATAAGTGTACTTAGTAGCAAGACAACCATTATCCATTGTAGCTCTTCTGAAATATGTAGTCTGAGTTTCAACCGGAGGTTGATAACCAAGCGTTGTTACAGAAGGAATTAATGTCCATGGTCCCATAGCAATGTTTGTTGCAGTTTCCCATGAAATAGTAAAGGATCCTGTACCGCCAGATGGAGCATCAGTATTTACTATAGGTAACGGAGTTTGTCCGGCTCTAACCATTTGAGAGGTTGGAGAAATATCACCTGCATCAATAGCTGGTCTGATATCGATTTCAATTTCATTTGAATAAGCATATCTAAAGGCTGAACCGCATTTGTCTACCGCAACTCTTCTATAAGTCGTTTTCTCTGTAATAGGTTCAGGATAAATCGCCTCCCGTATTTGTCCTACTATATCGACCCATTGATTACCAGTGGTGTTGTTTTTATACTGCCATTGGTAACTTAACCCTACAAAACCTGCAGGTGAACCTGTACTCTTAATCTGTGCAGGAGATGAACCAAGACAGGCAACATTTGCCAATGCTTTAATAGAACCACCTGTCAAAGGAGTTGAAATTTTTGTGATTACTTCAGAAGGGGTGTAAGCAACAGTGCCGGCAGCGTCTGTTACTTTTTTTCTAAACCATGTAGTTTCTGACAAAATTCCGGGCTGTAAACTTATACCTGTAGCTCCGGCAATTGGTGAAAAAGTTACATTATCAAGACTTGACTCCCACTGAATGGAATAAGGAGGAACACCACCTCTTGGAGCATTGAAAGTTAAAATTATAGATGCAGGATTTCCAGGGAAAAAACATTGATATGGAATTGCAAGATTTCCTGCATTTAGTATACCATCCGTTACAAAAACAACAGATAATCCAGAGTTAACACTATTACGACAACGTGTATCTGTAACAACTCTTCTGAAATAAAATGTTTCATCTAAATGACCCGGTGCATAATCTGCAGATGTAGCACCAATTATGTTCTTATAAGGCCCTCTTTCCCAAAAAGCAGCCTGCCATTGATATGTAAATGCGCCACTACCACCGCTTGCAGGTGTTGCAGAAGTAATAGGAGCAGCGGTTTGTGCACGTGTAATAGTTTGAGAAGCAGGGGTAAGTGTACCAGGAAGCAAATCTGCTACAAGGTTTATATTTACCACATTAGAATAAGCCTGATTGCCACAATTATCTTTTGCAATTCTGCGATAGGCTGTTGATTTGAAAAGTAACGGAACCAGATAATCTACATCAGAAGCTCCGGATATTGCAACCCATCCTGCATTGCTTTCATTCATCTCCCATGCATAAGTTACAAAACCAAGATCTGCACCAGGTACCTGGGAACCGGTGATTTTTCCACCTGATTCGCCAAAGCAAAGAGGTAAAGTGTTTACAGGAGTAATAGTACCACCGGTAACCACTAAGCTTATAACAGAGGTAATACCGGAAGTATCTATACAAGAACCTGTAGATACTATAATTCTGTAGGCACCTGAAGCATTAGCCATATAATTACTGGAGTTTGCTCCTGCAATATTTGCAAATGCTCCACCTGTATTTGCCTGCCTTTGCCATTGATAGCTATAACCTGACACAACCGGGGTTGCTGTTAGATTAACTGAAGCTCCTGTACACAGATTGAGTACGGAACCGTTAGAAATTTTGGCTGTAAAGCCCGGACACTTTGCCTGCACTTTCTGCGACCACGATTGATAACTGAACATCATGGTACACAAAAAAGCCAGCATAATGCCCCATTTCTTGTGAGTAAACGCTGTTTTCATGTTTGGTTTTTTTGTAAATAAAAAAATAGTGATTTAGATAATCCGATGCATTGCATCAGCAATTGCCTAAAAATTTGTGATTTTTTAGGTGGTTCTACGAAAGGAAATTGGATTTTTACAAAAGGGTAGTGCTGTAATAATAATTACAAACAAAAACTTAATGCAAGTTATCTGTAAGATGCTTTATAGGGGGAGATAGATGCTTAGAAAAAAATTAAATTTATTTAATCACATTACTGTTTTCAGGTAGCCAACAGACCTCCTTTTTACCAAACCATTTGTATCTGTTTTGTGCTATAATTGAATAAATAAAGTCTCTGAAAAAACGGGGAATTATTATAAAAATATACAAAAACTGCATACCCTTTCCCATGAGTTTGGCAACCATTAATGCAGCCGTACTTTTATAATACAATTTTTTATTATAAAATAGTAAAAATGAGTTAAAATCAGTTATAGAAAGATTATTTTGGGTCAATAACTGCTTTGCATATTCAGATTGTAAAGATGCAAATTGAAATAAATTTTTCTTATCTCTTTTAATCACAAACTGCACTACACTGCTACAAAGATTACACATGCCATCAAAAAGTATAACAGGGGGGGTATTTGTATCATTTTTGTCCATAATGAAGTATAAAATGGAACTTTAAAAAATTTTAATCTGAAGTTGTTAGGGCAATAAATCAGAGAAAAATACCAATAAATTTTTCCATCGTAGTTTTATAATCCAATAAAATTATTTGAGATTATGATAGACCTTTTGAACATCTTCATCCTGTTCCATTTTATCTACAAGCTCTAAAACATCTTTTGCCTGTTCTTCTGACAATTCAACAGTTGTTGTAGGAATTCGGGTTAATTCTGCGCTTATAGGTATTATACCTTTATCTTCAATTGCTTTGGCCATATTGCCAAATTCATCGTATGCAGTACGGATAATAATATTGCCTTCAGAATCTTCACCTATTTCTTCAAGGCCAAAATCAATCAATTCCAATTCCAGTTCTTCCAGGTTTTGACCTTCATTTTTAATTTTAAATTCCCCAAGATGATTGAATAAGAATGCCACAGAGCCACTGTTTCCCAAACTACCGTCACCTTTTCTAAAATGCATTCTTACGTTGGCAACAGTTCGTGTTGGATTGTCTGTGGCAGTTTCTACAAGAATAGCAATTCCATGAGGAGCATAACCTTCATAAATCATTTCCTCGTAGTTGGTCATGTCCTTACCCTGTGCTCTCTTTATAGCAGCTTCTACACGATCCTTAGGCATGTTAACACCTTTCGCGTTTTGAAAACAGCGGCGAAGGGCAGGATTGGTAGCCGGATCAGGTCCGCCCACTTTTACTGCTATTGCTATTTCTTTACCAATACGGGTAAATTGCTTGGCCATGCGATCCCAACGTGCAAACATGGTTGACTTTCGAACTTCAAATATGCGACCCATAATATTCTATATCTGTTAGTTAATTAGATTTTTAAAAATCGGTGCAAAAATATGCTATTGTAGTAAATGCTGCATTTATTAATAGTAGTAAAAATAAACTGCTAAAGCCCCTTTTTAAAAGTTGTAAAATATAACCTTCAATACATTCAAGAAGTAGAAAGTGACTAATTCCCTTATTAAAATTTTTTATGCATTTGAGTGCAAATTGTAAAATATTAACGCTGGTGGGGAAGATGAATAGGGGAGTACCTTCAAAATTGAGAGACAAAAGGTAAGGAATGGTTTACCCAGCACGGCTGTTGCAAATAGCAATTTTACCTGCCGCACATTACCTGGTAAGTACGTAATGCTTAATGCCCGGAAATTGTAGTAATTCTTAAAGAACTCCAGCCATCACGTAAGCCATTTTTTATGTCGTCCAGATTTGCAAGTGATGGCTGTTCGTTGTTTTAGGTATTCGGTGGCAAAAGTTTTGTCTGATTTGGTGGATTTGAAAATCGTTGCCAAATTTTATAAATCAAATAACCAGAAATTAAAACTCCAAGTCCAAGAACACCTTTGTTGCCAAGAAGTCCAACGATATAGTTGAAGAGTCTTGCCTTTCCACTATGAGATTCTTCAACAGTTCCATTTGCTATTTCTGTTGCCTGGTAAAAAGTGAAAATTGTCAAACCAATTGTTGCAGCAAGGCCAATTAGATAATTTCTTATTGCTGTAAATGGTGTCAACGTTTCGTGGCTTTTTGTAAAATATCTTTCCTTCTCAAAAAAAGTAAAAAATATATCATAATCTGCTGTATCGCTAAATGAAAATTCACAGTCACTTGGAACCCCAATAAAAGTTTTGTACTTTATCAAAATGTCTTTGTCGTTGTCTTCCTTTTTAATTGATTTTATTGAGTCATATTTTATCTCAACTTTTGTCGCTAATGAAAGTTTTTTAGCAAATGCTTCTCTGAATGTGTCAACTGTGTTAGAGGTTGCAGATGAAAATTTCAGAGCATTCTCATCTGTGATAAATGCTGAAATTTTATTTCCTGTTATTGAAAATACTTTGTCTACCATAGTTATTTTAGATTTGTTAAGTCGATTGATATAAAGGGTTTGTCTACAATTGCAGCCACTGTTATAGTATTGTGGTAGTTTAGGAATTGACCAACTGCCTGCCCGGAACTGAAGTTAAATTAATAACTAAAAGCCGAAGTTAAGAACTACTGCCCAACAGCATTCCTTCTACAGAAAACTGAAAAGGCAAATATGAAAAGCACCCAGACTTTCTACCGGATCCAATCCTGCTTTTCATTTTAAATCGAAGTGATCCTGCGGAACCTTTGATTAGCGGGGTATTTTTTTATACAATAGTTGGAATAGTATTTTTATTTTAAAATGTTTCGTTTAGGTATGTTTGCAAAGCTTTCTAATCCAATATTTTTTTCGTTTAAGATAGCAGTTCCGGATATTAATAAATGGTGCATTTTCATTTAATTGTCAAATTGAAAATATGAATTACAATTTAAGAATAAGTCTGTTTTTTTTATCAATTTTGTATTCTATTTGTGGACAATCACAACTTATTAGTGATTCTATCCTCATAGATGGACATTATAGAACCTTTCATTTTAATGAACCCAATACCATACAACCAAACACAAACTTAATCTTTGTGCTACACGGTTCCGGTGGCAATGGCATAAAGTCTATGAAAGGTGCTACCAAGCTTTTGGCACTATCGGCAAGTGAAAAATTGCTGGTGGTATTTCCTGATGGGTACAAAAGAAATTGGAATGAATGCCGGAAAAATACACCTGCCGCAGCAAATGTTCAGAACATAGACGAGGATACTTTTTTTACCAAAATGATTGAATATTGTGAAGAACATTACCAAGTAAATCCCAAAAGAGTGTTTGTAATAGGTACTTCCGGTGGTGGGCACATGGCTTATAAATTGGCATTTACAATGCCTGAAAAGTTTAAGGCTATTACTGCTATTGTTGCCAACATACCCGACACAAGCAATATGGACTGCATTGAAAGGAAAAAGCCTATGCCCGTTATGATTATCAATGGAACCAAAGATTCTACAAATCCCTATGAAGGCGGTAAAGTAAAAAGTAAAGGATTGGTACGTTCTACAAATGAAACGTTTAAATACTGGGCTACTTTGGCGGGTTATACTGGTGACCCTACAATGGAAAGATTGCCTGATACAGATTCCAGCGATGGCAAAACAATTGAAAGATATACTTACCAGAAAAAAGGTAAACCAGAAGTTGTATTATTGAAAGTGATTAATGGAGAGCATAATAACCCAAAAGATATTAATGTTTTTCTGGAAAGTTGGGCGTTTTTCAAAAGGCAATTTGATTTGAAATAATAGCTATATCCCAACGGTTTGTTGAACCGAACCGGCAAGCCGGAAATTTATTTAACTTACCTACTGTAAATAAGCTTCATTAAAAACAGTCCTTGATTTGTTTTCTATTAGTTAAAGCAAAATAGTCTGCTACTTTGCACCCTAAAAGCACACCGGGTGCTGTCATCATGGAGTAGAACATAAAGCCCCGAAAGTTCCTGCTTATCGGGACTTTCTTTTGTGGTTTTTCGTCTACTCCACTTAATGTTAGCAGAGGTTTACATTTGACTACCCATGTAACTTTCGAAGAAAACATCAACGAACAGTTATTGCGGCAGGTGTGGCTTTCATTGCTCGTTCTGCCCGGAACTGTTGCTCAATATAGATTTAAAAGTACAAGTTAAAAACTAAAAGTCCAACAGAAATACGTCCTTATAAAATTTAAACGGCAACCATAAAAAGCACCCCGACTTTCTACCAAACACAACACGTCCCGAACTTCAGTCAGGAGTCCTGGGTTTCACAGAAAATCGAAGTGATTTTGCGGAACACTCATCGACTAGTGGGGGTGTAGGAAATTTCCTTTGCCCAACAATCCAGTAAATGCGTTTTCTAATTTTTCTTCTGTGAATTTCATATTTTATTTCCTATTTCAATAGTCCATTTTATTGTAGCTAACCTTTCTTTTATTCTCTTCAATGTAGCCAATACATCTGCCTCATTTGGTAAAGTACCACCGTACACTAAATTTTTGAAATCCCCATTGTAAACTATTTTTAATACTGCCCAAACATTCTCTAAATCCTTAAATAGTAAGGCTTCGTTAGGGTGATGAATTAGCCATTCATTGGAATTCTTATAACTGGCAACATCATCATTAGCTACTTTCAATAGCATTTCTTCAAATGCAGTAGAATCGAAAAAATCGGAAAACTCCTTTTGTTGTAATAGTTGGTGCAGGTCATAAGTGTGTCTTACTTTTTTCTTCAAATCATCAATTGGATTTTCTCCGTATGAAAATTTTACCAGGCTCATTATTTTTTCGCATATAGTTCTTGTTGGTTCTAAAACCAACAATTCAAACGGCATTAATCCATTTGCTTCAGCTATATCTTGTTGTCCATTATTAAGCATCATACCGCCAACAAATGAACTAATAGTTTTTGTGGTATAAGGTTCAAAATATCCAAGCCATGTAGCTTCCACAACTATCACATCTCTCACCTGACCATAATTCCCTTTAAATTCCTTTGCATAAGTGTGCGCCGTTTTACGGTTCATGCCCATTTTTTGTGTTAGTTCTGATATTTCCACTTCGGGCAATACATAATACATCAGCCACAACCTTGCTTATTTTCTTTATTTTATTGGTTAGCTGATTATTTGATTCTCCTTCATGCCTTAGTACCACTAGGTCTATGTCTTCCGAAAACCGTTCTATCATTTGATAACACTTCGATAATGCCGTTCCTCCTTTAAATACACTTTCTTTACCAATTTCATCCCTAAAGATGGTATGTAATGCAAATGTTACCCAATAATCTTTTTCGATGTAGACAGCAGGTATTTTCATCTGGTCAGCAGTAAACTGAACCGCCTGCCTGAAAAGTTTTTTATCTAAGTGCAGTTTCATACAATATTCCATTTTTCTGCGGTGGGTAATACTTTTACAGCACCAGCTAATTTATACTTCGTAATATGGTTAATTGACTTGTATAATATTTCAGTGAACGAATCTTGTTGAAATGCATCAAGCATTGCTCCTAACAACGCTTTAGTTGCAGGTGGATATTTTAATGCCAGTCTTACGATAGTATTCTTATCCTGTCCGGGTAAATTTTTAAGCACTGCCAGCAACCGCCTGCAGGATGATTCGATACTGGCGTCGGGTATTTTCTTTATGTACCTAATGGCGTCAAGTATTTGCAGTAATGCTATATTCTCTTTAGTGATGTTATTCTTTTGTTTGATAAACGAAATGGTGTACCGTTCTCTTTTGAAGTTTGGCCGAATTTGAGTCTTGCCAATTTGTATGGTATTACTTACCTGTGTGGTTAAGCCCAGTTGATTATAAATGCTGTACCCGGTTAAATAACCAACAATTTTCCCATTTTCTTCCAGCAGGTCTTTTACAACCTGTGCCTGGTTAGGCTGCAGGTTGCCAAAAGGAGTGGTTTCGGGTTTAAAGTATTTACCCTTGGAAAGCTTTACAATTTTGCCCGATTCAGCCATTCGATTGAGTGCCTTGATGGCGGCTTCCTTATTTTTCACCTCTGTAGAAAAGTCTACATAGGTGAATACATAGCCTTTAGGAAGCCTGTCAATAGTGTATGCTATGTATTCCGATACTTTCATGGCTTTTTTTGTGATATAAAGTTAATCATTTTGTCCAGTTTATTAGTAAAAAAACTGGACAATTTTTTATTTCAAGTCGGTGGTGGCAGTAACTTAGTGGCTTCGCCGCTAAGTTACTGCCACAAATGTTTTTCTTTTTCTCCCCGCAAAAAAGCTACTACATTTCTACATTTTCCAGTTTCACTTTCATGCTTTCTACTATGCCATTCATCAACACCGGGCAAAGTGGTTTTATTTTTCAATTGCTCATTGATACGCTTACGGGTTTCCTAAGTGTGGTAAATGGTTACAATGGCTTCCTGGATTTTAATATCGGGAATAAGAATTTGGATTTCTTTGAATCGTTCCCACCGCTAACGAAAACGGCTAAGCCTTGTTTGAGAATTCGAGTTGCGTCAGCCGAAGTTAATGATTGTCCCTACATTGTATGGACTTATGTTTTATTCATAAGCCAAATTTATAACAATCAATCCAGCATAGCAGCAAACCGAATGTTGTATACTGTTTAATTGTCGGTAGTAATTGATAAACTATCAAGTTTATATTTTAATTTGTCAGGTTTAGAATGTCCGTCATATAATGTAATACTTCTCCAGCGCTTATAAGTCTTCTTATGATCTGATGTGTTCCACCAAATTTCCATTTTATAATAATAACCGTTTTTGACATATTCTGAAGTCGAACTTGGATAGGCTAAAGAAAAATATGATATTAGACATATGCTAATGAGAACCGCTAAAGAAAGTATAGGGGCGTAAATAAATATTTTCTGTTTTCTTGCAATTTCTACTAATAAAATAATTGAAGTTAAAATAAGTGAAGCAATAAGCGAAAAAGTGATTGCAGTGATTGTTCGTGAAGAGGGAATATTGTAAGGTTGGTTTTTATCTATTAAAAATTGACTAAGCGGGTCGTAAAGTAAAATATAAACCAATAGAAAATTGAGTACCAATGTCCCCAAAGCAATTACAAGTTCAATACTGTCTTTAGTGTCTTTTAGTCTAATCAATTTGTGAAAATAGTCTTGTTAGTTATCTTCTGAAATAATTCTGATTGAATC
Source organism: Segetibacter sp. (assembly GCA_031423805.1). GTDB lineage: Bacteria > Bacteroidota > Bacteroidia > Chitinophagales > Chitinophagaceae > Segetibacter. The sequence goes on from JANPGE010000073.1 coordinate 36,891, forward strand.
AAATAGCACACAACGAACAGTTATTGCTGCAGGTGTGGCATTCATTGCTCGTTCTGCCCTGAACTGTTGCTCAATAAAGAAATAAAAGCGCATCCGCAGCACTGGAAATGCACAAAAGAATTCCTTATGCAGAAAACCGAAAGGTAAATATGAAAAGCACCCTGACTTTCTACTGGTCAAACCGTGTCCCTGCTTCAGTAGGGAGACCTGCTTTTCATATTGTATTGAAGTTATGCTTCGCTAAACTCAACAAACGCAACGAACACATACGCTAGCAGGGGGCGGAACACTTCGACTAGCGGGGGAATCCTGCGGAAACACTTCGACTAGCGGGGCTATCCGTCACGATAGCGTTATGGTATTTTCTCTTGTGTCAATACAAAACTTTGTACCTTCTAAAAAGTCAAGTCCAAGAAGCCCATTATAGTCTGAAAAAATGCCGTGAGCTAAGAAGTCGTAAACCTGAATTTGAAATTTTTCTTTTGTCAAACCAAGAGATGCAAAAATGTCAATCTCAAAAATTTCGGTTTCAATAATTCCGTTAGCCGTTTCAATTTCAACAGTTCCGATGTTGTCTTTAAGGTCGTGTCCGAGCAAATACAAAGCATTGCTGTCAATGGTTCTATTTGTCGCACCTGTATCCAAAATCATTTTCAATTCGTACTTATTGTCAACTTCAATATTTACAAGTATGAGTCCACTTTCTGGCTCTCGTTTAAATTTATAGGTTATTTATTAATACGATTAAAAATGCCTGTAATTTTTCGGGTCAGTCTGAATGTGCCCGTATAAATCAGCGTTATTTTGTCAAAGTTTGAAGTTTTGTCCCTACCGATATAACAAACTTCTTTTTTGTCCTTGCTATGAAATAAAGGGATGCCTGAAAGAACGTCAATTTTGCTGTCGTCCATAATTGGATTTCCAAGCAAAACCCATTCGTCTGGATAAAGGGCCTTGATGTCTGCGATATTTATTAATTGTCCCATTATGTTGTTTATTCGGGATTCAAATTTACTCATTTTATCCGTCATTCTCAAGTTCGTGAGGTTTGCTGCAGCATTTCTGCCAACGAAAAAGGTATTGCTGCAGGTGTGGAATTCATTGCTTGTCCTGCCCGGAACTGAAGCCCAATAAAGAAATAAAAGTACAAGTAAGCAACTAAAAGTCTTTACTTAAATCCGTCTTCAGAAAACTGAAAGAGCAAATATTAAAAGCACCCCAACTTTCTACCGGTCAAAGACCTCCTTTTCATATTGTATTGAAGTTACGATTCGCTAAACTTCAACAAAGGCAACGAACACTTACGCTGGCAGGGTTAAGTAAATTCCAATAGATAATATCGCTTTCTATTTTTACCTGTCTAAAATTAAATTTCTTCAAAAGATTTATGGAACTACTATTTTCTGTTGCACAATTTGCTGTTATTTCTTTTATTATTTTGTTTGAGAAAGCCCATTTTATTATTTCACTTACGGCTTCTGTTGCATAACCATTTCGTCTTTCTTCTTTAATTATACCATATCCTAAATCAATATTTTTTTCTTCGTTATTAAACCCTTTAAAACCAGCATCTCCAATTATTTCCCGTGTCTCTTTTTTGATGATCATCCAGGATTCATAACCTGTCGGACATTCCACTTTATTTAAGTTGTTG
>JANPGE010000074.1:0-10061 GCA_031423805.1 Segetibacter sp.
CCGTCAATGCTGTAGGTGGTGGCATTGGCAATAGGAATAGTAACGGTGATAGTACCTGATGGCACTGGGCAGGTAGGCTGCACCATCGCAACAGTTGGTGCCGGCGGAATCACCGGATCTGTATTTATTACAGCCACCGTAGCCGCTGATGTACAACCGTTGTTATTCCTGACTGTGACGTTGTAAGTCCCGCCGTTAATGGGATTAAACACGCCGGTGGTGTTACTATAATCTACGCCATCAATGCTGTAAGAAAGCCCTGCGCCTATGGGTGCGTTGATGGTGATGCTACCTTTACCAATTGTGCAAGATGGTTGTGTTGTGCTGACCGTAGGCGCAGGTGGTGTACCGGGGCCAGCATTGATATTGACCACCGTAGCTGCCGAAACACAGCCACCACTGCTTTGTGCGGTTACGTTGTAGGTACCGGCAGCTACCGTTGGAAACACCGTTGTGGCCGTGTAATTGCTGCCATTTATGCTGTAAGCATAAGCCGCAATGGGATTAGCGATGCTGATGCTACCCGTGGGTGTGGTGCAAGTGGGCTGCGTAACATTTACCGAAGGTGCAGCGGGTATTATAGGTTGTGCATTTATAAAAACATTAACCACCGCCGAGGCACACCCTGCCGTATCTTTTACCCTAACCCCATAGGTACGTAACTGCAAATTATTGTACACTGTAGCCGTGCTGTAAGTAATGCCGCTGTCTATGCTGTATTTATAAGTGGGGTTGATGGGTGCGGTGATGGTGATGCCGCCTGTTGGGGTGGTGCAGGTGGGTTGGGATGTAGTGATGGTGGGGGTTGTGGGGGGATTGGGGCATGGGTTGATAACAACACCAAACTCTTTTGGGCCGCACAAATTCATCGACGGAATGGTAGGTTCTATTTGGGTCCGTACTGTTCTTTGATTATCCGGCAGGTTCATCCAGATACTTTGTCCTGTTGCTCCATTGTACCCACTTTGCCCTGTTGCCCACAATGTGTTATTTGATTTCAAAAGATAAGAAAAATTTTCGCCAGCAAATATGTCTATTGCATTAGAGTCAACAAGAGTAGGTGTTGTTACATTTATATTGTTTCCGCTTCCTAACTGTCCATAAATGTTGTAGCCCCAGCCATACACCTTGCCATTTTCATCTAAGGCAAGACATGAATAGCCATCGTTGTTTGAGGAAAGGGCTATAATAGGAGCAGCGCCGGCGGGGAAAACAATCTTTGTTGGCGGTACATAATTAGATGTAGTTCCGCCTAAACCTAATGTCCCGTATTGAGCATCACCGCTCCCAAAAACATAGACTTCACCAACTGCGTTCAAAGCATAGGCTGCCAAGGTATTCCCTTTTATATCTACAATATTTACTAATCCTGGAACAGTTATGGGAACATTAGAGTTTACCGGAGAAAACCAACTTTTTCCACCAGTAAGTTTTACCGTTCCATTTGCTAATAAAATGGCAGTCGCTCCTGCACCATAGGAATTAGTACTTTCGTAACCTAAGGCAACCGCCCTTACTGCGTTTGTAATGCCCTGCATTTGAACGGGAACAGTAATTGGTGTATTATTTTGAGATGTTGTTCCATTTCCTAATTGCCCAGCAGAGTTTTGACCCACCGCCCATACGGTACTGTCATTCTTTACAAAAACAACATGATCTATACCTGCATCTACAAATTTCACTTCATTAAGAACCTGTATGGGATTGATGGAAAAGCCGGATGGCAAAAACCCGACAGCAAGTCCCTCTCCCCAAACCCATGCGGTATTATCTTCCTTAATAGCAGCCGAAACATAGCCTGTTGTGTAGAACTTCACATGTGTCATACCTAAAGCTGGAACGGGAGTACTGGTATTTATGAACGTGCCATTACCAAGCTCTCCATATTCATTATGCCCCCACCCATACAACTGATTATTGCTGTCGCAAACCGTATAAGCACTATAAGCCCCCACCTGGTAATTATGCGCCTTATACCAACTCCTGCCCCCAAAGCCATCGCCGGTCATGGAGTTTTGGGCGGTGGTGAGGTGTGGTTGTAACAAGCATAATAAGGTAAGTAATAACAGCAGTTTCATAGTGGGTTTTATTACTGAATACAATAATAAGATAAAAAAGAGAGAATTTGACTGAAAAAGATAAACCACAGAGGAGCTACAAGGGGTTTTCGCAGCGTACACAGGTTTATAATTTATTCCCTCTCCTTTCTCTCTGTGCCACACTCCGTTTTCTCTGTGGCAGAAAGAAATGAGTTTAGATAGCTATGAGTTTATAGTTCATAGCTTATAGTATATAGCTCATAGTTTATAGCTCATAGCTCATAGCCTTCAGTTCATAAGTCATAAAAATCCCCCGTTTTGTTTTCATTTCCCCCTTATTTTTGCTCTCTCAAATATATTCTCCCATATGAAAAAAATTATCCTCTCTTTTGTTTTGGCAATTACAATGCTGCGCAGTTATGCTGATGAGGGCATGTGGCTACCGTTGTTGCTTGGTCAGCAGGTGTACAGCAATATGGTTAAGCGTGGCCTTAAACTTAAGCCTGAACAGTTGTACAGTGTCAACAAGTCCAGCATTAAAGATGCAATCATCATTTTTGGTGGCGGTTGTACCGGCGAGATAGTCAGTAGCCAGGGGTTAATTTTTACCAACCACCACTGCGGCTATGGACAAATAGCTGCTGCCAGCAGCGTAGACCACAACTACCTGCGGGATGGTTTTTGGGCAGAAGATAAATCAAAAGAAATACCCTCTAAAAGCCTTACGGTAAGGTTTCTCAACCGTATAGACGATGTAACCAATCAGGTGTTGGATAGTTTGGGTAACCTTACCGGTGCAGATAGGGCAGCACGTCTTGCACGTGTTCAGGCCAATCTTGCTAAAGCCGCCACAGCAGGTGATGATTTTAAATCGGCAGTTGTTGCCAGTATGTTTAAGGGCAACCAGTTTTTCATGTATGTATATGATGTGTACAAAGATGTACGCCTTGTTGGTACACCTCCGGAGAGTGTAGGCAAATTTGGTGGCGATACGGACAACTGGGAGTGGCCACGTCATACAGGCGACTTTTCTGTTTTCAGGGTATATACAGATGCAAATGGTAAACCTGCAAACTATAGTGCAAGCAATGTACCTATGGTGCCAAAACATTTTTTACCTGTATCTATCAAGGGTATAAAAGACGGCGACTATGCCATGATATTTGGTTATCCCGGTGGTACCAATCGTTACGAGACTTCTTATGGTGTTAAACTGTCAACAGACATTAACAATCCTTCATTGGTTAAGTTGCGTGATATGCGGTTGAAATATATGAAGGCGGAAATGATCAAAAGCCCCGCCAATAAACTGCAGTTGGCTTCTGAATATGCAGGCGTAGCCAACTATTGGAAGTTCTTTGACGGCGAAACAAAGCAGTTGTTAAAAGCTGATGTTTATGGGCAAAAGAAAGCTACAGAAGAAAGCTTTATTACTTGGGCCAAAGGCAAAAAGGAGTATGAAAATATATTTGATGATTACGCTAAAATATACAATGAATGGAGGCCTTATGCCATGCTGCGTCAATATATTACAGAGGGTATAGCGGCAACAAAAATAATTGCAACGGCGAACTCACTTCAAAACCTAGAAGCACAATTGAAAAAAGGAGAAAGTAATCAGGCTGAAATTCAAAAAGCTATTTCGTTTGCTGACAGTGCAAGAAAACTATTTTTTAAGAATACCAATCTGAGAGCCGATGAAAATATTTTGGCAGGATCGCTTATGATGTTTTACAATGACATAGATAAAGCGCAACAGCCCAAAGGTTTTTATGAAGAGTTGTTTTCAAAGTACAGTAGCATAGAGTCGAGCCCTTTTAAATCATTTGCAGCAGATGTATATGCCAACAGCATTATTTCTGATAATGGCAAATGGGAAGCTTTTAAAGCTAATCCTTCTGCGGATGCGCTTAACAATGATCCTGCATATAAATTGGCAAATGCTTTTATCAAAAATTATACGACCAATTATTTAACTAAGTTTATCGCTTTCAATGCACAAAACAATGAGTTGGGTAGGTTGTATCTTAAAGGCATTATGGAAATGAACCCCGGCAATGTAAAAAACATGTACCCTGATGCCAACTCCACTATGCGGGTTAGTTTTGGAAATGTAAAAAGTTATCACCCCAAAGATGCTACTAATTACAGTTATGTAACTACCATGTCAGGTGTGGTTGACAAATATGTTCCCGGCAATTATGAGTTTGATCTTCCTGCAAACTATCTTAGTTTATACAAGGCCAAAGATTTTGGTCGCTATGCTGATCCTGCAGCAGGAGATGTTGTGGTTGCATTCATATCATCAAACGATATTACAGGGGGTAATTCAGGTTCACCGGTTATGAACGCTAAAGGGGAATTAATTGGGCTTGCATTCGATGGTAACTACGAAGCACTAAGCCACAAAATGATATTTGACAAAGACCTCAACAGAACCATTAATGTAGATATAAGATATGTGCTGTGGTGTATAGAAAAATTAGGAGGTGCAAAACATATTGTAGATGAACTGAAGGTAGTGCAGTAGGGTTGGGGTTTAAGGTTGAGGGTTTAAGAGGGTTAAAAGGTTTGAAAGGTTCAAGAGGTTCAAGAGGTTCAAACTGTTTAATTTTCACCTAACACTTAACACCTAATTCATAAAATCATAGATCATAAATCAGACATCAGACATCAGACATCAAAAAATCAGACATCCAAATACAAATTTAACCATGCTTATCAACCGCCGTGTACAGACATTAGATGAATTTACCTTGCAGCAGTTAAGAGATTTTCCGCAGGCTACAGGGGAACTTAGTATGCTGTTAAGAGATATTGGCCTTGCGGCAAAAAGGGTAAATGTAGAAGTTAACAAAGCCGGTCTTGTAGATATTCTCGGCGATGCCGGTAGTGTAAATGTACAGGGCGAAGACGTAAAGAAGTTGGATGTCTTTGCTAATAATCAGTTTATTGGTGTTACCCGCCACGGCATCAGTTGTGCAGGTGTTGGTAGTGAGGAGAATGATGATATTGTAATCTTCGACGATGAAATAAGCAACAACAGCAAATATGTGATGCTGATGGATCCTTTGGATGGAAGCGGTAATATAGATGTTAATGTTTCTATAGGAACAATATTCAGCATTTACAAACGTCTTAGCCCAAGAGGAGGCCCTGTAAATATTGACGACTTTCTGCAGCCCGGTAATAAACAGGTAGCAGCAGGATATATCATATACGGAAGTAGCACAATGTTGGTATATGCTACCAAACGTGGCGTTAACGGCTTTACCCTTGACCAAAGCATTGGTGAGTTTACATTGAGCCATCCTGATATTCAATGTCCTCCGGGTGGAAATATTTATTCAGTCAACCATGGCAATTTTCTAAGGTACGAAGAAGAAGTGCGCAAGTATATCAATCTTTGTCAGCAAAAAACAAAAGCCGATGGCGGCCCTTACACTCAACGTTATATTGGTAGTATGGTTGCAGATGTACACCGCAACTTAATCAAAGGCGGAATATTTATGTACCCCGGTACTACCGACAAGCCTAAGGGCAAGTTGCGTTTATTGTATGAGTGCAACCCGTTTGCTTTCATAGTAGAAAAAGCAGGAGGCAAAGCCACAAACGGCAAACAACGCATCATGGATATAGAACCAAAAGAACTGCATCAACGTACACCATTCTTTATAGGTAGTATAGATATGATGAATGAATTGGAAGGCTTTACAGGAAAGGTAGAGTAGGAGATAGCGTAACGAAAAAAATAATTCAAATATCAGGTAATGGATTATATAGAAATTAGAGGATACAAATCAATAAAGGAAGCACGAATAGACTTTAACCCGATTAATATTCTTATTGGTGCGAACGGTAGTGGAAAAACTAATTTCATTTCCTTTTTTGAATTTCTAAACAGGTTATACAACCGCAAACTAAATGATTACATTGCACTTACTGGCGGCAACAATAAAATTCTTCATAATGGGATAAAAATAACTGATCGTATTTTTTTTCGAACAGAATTCGCAGGCGGACAAAATGGATATTCAGCGACATTGACATCAGGCACTGAAGGTTTTGTTTTTACGGATGAAAGGTTGATTTATAAAGGCGACAAAGGTGCTGACATAAGCCGTTCAGACACAGAGGCAAGAATTAAAATGACTGACAATTTCAGAGCAAAGTATGTGATAAAATATCTGAATGGTTTTAGGAAATATCATTTTCATGATACAAGTAATGAATCCCCATTTACACAACATAGCAATATCAAGAATGACATTTTTTATTTGTACGAAAAGGGGAATAACCTTGCTGCATTTCTCTACAATATTCAACAATCAAATAAAATAGTTTACAATAGAATTCTTAAAACCATACAATCTATTGCCCCATACTTTTCAGATTTCTTTTTTCAGCCAAACAATGAAGATTACATTCGGTTACAGTGGAATGACAGATACAGTGACACCACCTATGGAGTGACAGATTTATCTGATGGCACAATCAGATTTATTGCATTGGCTACTTTATTCATGCAACCAAATCTTCCTGAAACTATAATTATTGACGAACCAGAATTAGGGCTTCATCCAACTGCCATTTCAAAATTGTCAGGTATGGTTAAATCAATTGCCGCAAAGGGTTGTCAGGTAATTATAGCTACGCAGTCAACGGACTTAATTAGCTATTTTAATCCTGAAGATATAATTACAGTTGACCAGGTTAATGGCGAAAGTGTTTTTAAGAGATTGGACAGCGAAACATTGGTTCAATGGTTAGAAGATTACACGATTGATGACCTTTGGAAAAGAAACATTATCACTACAGGACAACCTAATTATTAGTGTGAAGAGAATAATAATCATTTGCGAAGGAGATACAGAAAAAGAGTTTTGCACCAAAATCCTTTCACCTTTTTTTGCGTCAAAAAACATCCATGTTCAATCACCATTGATTAAAAAAACAATGGGTGGCATTGTAAAATGGGGTGAATTAAGGAAGCAAATTATCCTTCACCTAGTGAACGATAAAACAGCATTTGTAACAACCTTCATTGACTATTATGGATTGTATAAAAAATATCAATTCCCTGGCTGGGACGAATCTTTGAAAGTAGCCGACAAGAATTCAAGAATGGATTTTTTGGAAAAGTCAATGGCTGAAAATATTGAAGATGAATTCAGGCACAGATATTTGCCTTACATTCAACTTCACGAATTTGAAGGGTTGTTGTTTAATGACATCAATATTTTCTACGAGCAAATTCCTAAAAATGAATTGGTAGGTATTGATGAACTCGAACAAACTTTTAAAGATTTTACCAATCCTGAAATGATTAACGACAAGAAGGAAACATCACCATCACACAGGTTAGAAAGAATTGTGAAGGGTTATAACAAAGTTGTTTATGGAAATTATCTGGCAGATGCAATAGGATTAGAAAAAATTCGTAACAAGAGTAATCGTTTCAATGGATGGATACAGAAAATAGAAAACTTATGAGCCAACGAATGAAGGCTGCATATACCATAATATACATACTTTACGTCTTTCAACTTCTTTGTCCCGTTGTGAGAAACTCAAAAACAGAAAAATGAAAACAATCATAGAGGTTCAAAACCTCGTTAAAAAATACGGAGATTTCACTGCGGTAAAAGGTATTAGTTTCAATGTGCATGAAGGCGAAGTTTTTGGTTTGCTCGGGCCTAATGGTGCAGGAAAAAGTACAACCCTTGAAATAATTGAAACGCTTAGAGAAAAAACAGAAGGAAAAGTATTTGTTGATGGTATGGATTTGGACAAGCAGCCAAACGACATCAAGAAAATTATAGGCGTACAGTTACAGACATCAGGATATTATCCTGGCCTCAATCTTACCGAATTACTCAAGCTATTTGGTGGGTTGTATAATGAGGAAATTAATATTAAAGAATTTTTAGATCTTGCAAACCTTGCTGATAAAGCCAAAGCAAAGTACAAGGAACTAAGTGGTGGACAAAAGCAACGGTTTTCTATCGCCACAACATTAATCAATCAACCCAAAATAATTTTCCTTGATGAGCCAACAACCGGGTTAGACCCACAGGCAAGGCGCAATCTTTGGGATTTGATAAAAGATATTCAAAGGAAAGGGACCACAGTTATTATTACTACCCATTATATGGATGAGGCAGAAGTGCTTTGTGACAGGGTTGCAATCATAGACAGCGGCAAAATAATTGCTATAAATACACCCGATAAAATGATTGATGAATTGGTAGAAAGTGGATTTGAAAGAAAAAAAGAAGTTAAATCTGCCACTCTTGAAGATGTTTTTATTAATCTTACAGGAAAATCCCTTCGGGATGAATAGGTTTTTATATTTCAAACATTATTTAAACACTAAAAACGGTCAATAGGGAGTTATTATTCAACCAAATATTATTGACTAAGATTTAAGTGAAAACAAAGAAAAAACAACAACAAACAACATGAAAAGAGTTTTTTTACTATCTACTGTTTTGTTACTTGCCGTAACAATGAATGCACAAAAAGGTAAAGGAAAAAAAATGCCTGTTACCGCTCCAAAATCTAGTGCAACTGTATCTGCAGGTCTTAAAACTGAAAATGACAGCATAAGCTATTCTGTAGGACTTATGATGGGCAACTACATGAAAAGTATGGATTTGCAAACTGTCAATTACAAGTTTGTAAATATGGCCATTGAAAGTGCATTGCAAGGAAAACCCGGTCTTATGGATGGCAATCAGGCCAACCAATGTATGGGCAAACTAAATCAGGCCAAAACGCAAAAGTCATCTGCAGGCGAAAAAGCAAAAAGCGCAAAATTCTTAGCTGAGAACCAAAAACGTGCAGGCGTTATGGTTACTCCAAGTGGTTTGCAATACGAGATTATTACAAAAGGTACAGGACCAATGCCTAAGGCAACGGATACTGTAACTGCACACTACGCAGGTTCATTAATTGACGGAAAAGAATTTGACAATTCTTACAAACGTGGCGAGCCGCTAACTATACCGGTTTCAGGTGTTATCCGTGGTTGGACAGAAGCATTGCAAATGATGCCTGTAGGTAGCAAATGGAAATTGTTTATTCCTTCTGATCTTGGTTATGGCGATAACGGTGCAGGTCAGGATATACCACCGGGAGCTGCGCTTGTTTTTGAAGTAGAACTAATAGGTATTGGTGCCAAAAAATAAATAGTAATTCCAACTTAAATATTTTCAATTCAATCCTGATGGTTCTTTTAATTGAACCCTCGGGGTTGAATTTCTTATTTTAGCTAACTTCAACTTCTAAAATTAATAAACATGACAGATCAAAATATAGATCCACGTTATCCAATAGGAAAATTTGAACCACAGCCCTACAGCAACGAATTAAGGATTGAAAGGATTTTGGAAATTAAATTTCTCCCCAACGATTTGGAAGTTGCTATCCAAACCCTTGATGAGTCGCAACTTGCAACGCCATACCGCGAGGGTGGATGGACAGTACAGCAATTAGTCCACCACATGGCTGATAGTCACATGAATGCATACATACGTTTCAAATGGGGTCTTACAGAAGAGTTGTCAACCATTAAAACGTACAAGGAAAAAGAATGGGCTGAATTGCCCGATGTTTTTCATGTACCGGTAAATGTATCAGTTACTTTGCTTCATGCATTGCACCGCCGTTGGGTTGCATTGCTTAACACTATTACAGAAGAACAATGGAACAATGTAAAAATATTTCATCCCGAAAGACAAGCTGAAATGTCGTTGTGGACATTGCTTGGCATATATGCATGGCATAGTAAACATCATGTGGCGCACATCAACAAATTGAAGGAACAAAAGGGTTGGTAAAATTAGTTTAATAAGTAGCAAAGCCTAATGGTTCAAATACAATAACATACGTTTTTCCCTTTGTATTCTTTGTCTCTTTGTGTGAAATAAACAATCTGACACATAATAAAAGCGAAAACAAAATCAAACAAATACAATAACATTCTTTGTGTGAAACCAACAACATGAAATGGAAAACCCT
>JANPGE010000075.1:0-5787 GCA_031423805.1 Segetibacter sp.
CATTCCCGTCTTTATGGGGCTTATCGGGCTTTGGTACACCAATTTTTTTGGTGCCCAAACCGAAGCCATACTGCCCTATGACCAATATATGCACCGTTTTGCGGCCTATTTTCAGCAAGGCAATATGGAAAGCAATGGGAAAAGTGTGGACAGAAATGCCTATGAAGTCAACTACAACACAGGTCCGGTAATATGGGGCGAACCGGGTACAAACGGTCAACATGCTTTTTATCAACTTATTCATCAGGGTACACGTGTTATACCATGCGACTTTATAGCGCCTGCTATTAGTCACAACCCTGTCGGGGATCATCATGTTAAATTGTTAAGCAATTATTTTGCACAAACCGAAGCCTTAATGAATGGTAAAACAGAAGCAGAGGTTTTAAAAGAATTGGCCGCTTCGGGCAAATCAAAAGAAGAAATAAAAAAGCTTTCGCGTTTTAAAATTTTCAAAGGCAACAAACCAACCAATTCATTTTTATTAAAAGAAATAACTCCTTACAGTTTAGGCAGCCTGATTGCTATGTATGAACATAAAATATTTGTACAGGGCGTCATCTGGAATATTTTCAGCTTTGACCAATGGGGTGTAGAACTAGGCAAACAATTGGCCAACAAAATATTGCCCGAGCTGGAGAATCAGGATGAAATATTCTCCCATGACTCTTCAACCAATGGATTAATAAATGAGTTTAAGAAGCTTAGGGGATAATGAAAACTTCATTGGGGTAAAACCTATATTTGCTTATAGATAACAGCTTATGCATTCATTTGAGGACTTAGCCAAAAAGTTTACTGATCATTTTAATCACCGTCATTTTCCCGTACATCCATCTAGTTTGTACGATCCCTGCGAGTATTTTCTTGGGTTGGGCGGCAAACGAATAAGGCCGGTTATGTGCCTGATGGGAAATGAATTATTCGATCACATTTTAGAAGATAGCTATAATGTAGCAACAGCAATAGAACTGTTTCACAACTTTACACTCATACATGATGATATTATGGACAAAGCACCCTTAAGAAGAGGGATGCCAACTGTTCATATAAAGTTTAATGAAAGCACTGCACTATTGAGTGGCGATGTAATGATTATACAGGCCTATGATTATCTAAACAAAGTAAAATCAGGAAGCATTCATAAGATTTTATCCCTTTTCAATGAAACTGCCCGTCAGGTTTGTGAAGGTCAGCAGTTGGACATGGACTTTGAAAAATTGTCTAAAGTAAGTCTCAATGAATATATTGAAATGATCAGCTTAAAGACATCTGTGCTTTTAGCAGCAAGCCTCAAAATGGGTGCAATACTTGGTGGGGCAGGTGAAGGTAATGCGGATCATCTTTATAACTTTGGTCTTAATCTCGGCATAGCATTTCAGATTCAGGATGATTTTCTTGATGCATTTGGTAACCCTGAAAAATTTGGTAAGCAGGTAGGGGGTGATATTGTAGCCAACAAAAAAACGTTTTTATTGATTCATGCTTTAAGTGTTGCAAATGAAACACAACTTTTGACACTACAACACCTACTTGAAAATAATCATGTAGATAAAGTACAGGAAGTGTTGGCTATCTATAGAGACTGCGGAGTAGATGATTGGGCAAAAAGCCTGAAAGATAAATATGTTGAATCTGCGTTGCAACATCTTGAAGACACTGCTGTATTAAAAGCACGTAAAGAACCGCTTAAACAATTGGCATCCTTTCTGGTGCAAAGAGATTATTAATTTGATTTATTTTTCCTCAATGGTGAATGCCGCTTTTTAAATAAGGCTTTGTTCGTATTTTCACCATTAAAATCAGCTATTCCATGTCGTCATCATTGTTTAGGAAAAAGTCAATTGATAAGATTGTATCGGATTCGCACTTGGCCCTTGGTGATAGCCACGAAGCTTCTCTTCACAGAGTTTTGAAATTAAAAGACCTTACTTTTTTTGGGATAGCTGCCATATTAGGTGCAGGTAGTTTTAGCAGTTTGGGTGGTGCTGTATTTCATGGTGGACCCGGTGTAGTTATATTATTTGTAATCACGGCTATTGCCTGTGCATTTACTGCATTTTGTTATTCAGAATTTGCCAGTCGTATACCGGTTGCAGGTAGCGCATATACATATGCTTACGCATCCTTTGGAGAATTATTTGCGTGGATGATTGGTTGGGCATTAATCATGGAATATTCTATCGGAAACATTTATGTAGCGTATAGCTGGAGCGATTATTTTACTTCCTTTCTCGAAAAACTTAACATACACCTGCCACAATATCTATGCACTAGTTACATGGAAGCTAAACATGAAATTGTAGGCGGCACAACCAATCCCGATGTGCTTGCTGCATGGAATGAAGCGCCACAAATTGGCAGTTTAAGAGTGATTTTTGATCTTCCTGCATTGGTGATTAATGTGCTTATTACTGCTTTGGTATTCAGAGGAATAAAAGAGAGCCGCAATTTCAGCAACATCATGGTAATGCTTAAAATGCTGGTGGTTGGTTTGGTGATAGCAGTTGGCGGTTATCTGGTATTTGCAAATGGATTAACAGTCAACTGGCACCCTGTAAATGATGCAGGAGTAAAATCATTTATGCCCAATGGATTTGGCGGAGTGATGATGGCCGTAAGCGGCGTATTCTTCGCCTACATTGGTTTTGATGCGGTGAGTGTTTTAGCAGAAGAAAGTCAAAATCCCCAAAGAGATTTGCCGCGGGGAATGATTTTATCTTTAGTAATCTGTACGGTTGTTTATATATTATTAACGTTGGTACTTACCGGTGCAGTCAATTACAGAAGCTTTGAAGGGGTAGGTGATCCATTAGCATTTATTTTTGAAAAACAAAACCTGAATGTTGGGTGGATGCAGTTTTTCGTTGCCATAGCTGCAGTTATTGCAATGACAAGTGTTCTACTTGTTTTTCAGATGGGTCAACCACGTATTTGGATGAGTATGAGCCGCGATGGTTTGTTGCCACCTGTCTTTCAAACTATTCACCCTAAGTATAAAACGCCTTCTTTTTCTACAATAGTAACAGGGCTTGTAGTTGGTGTGCCAATATTTTTTACTGATAAAACATTTGTCTTAGACTTTACAAGTATTGCTACCTTATTTGCATTCGTATTGGTTTGTGGTGGTGTGTTATTAATACCACGAAAAGAAAAAGAAGCAGGTAAATTCCATATTCCATACATAAACGGACAATATATTTTTGGTTTGATTGTATTGGGTAGTTTACTAGTGGCATGGTTAATTAATCACCAATATTTTCATGAACTTTTTACTTTTTCACTTACAGATGTAGAAGCAAAAGCAGCTATAGCAGGGGTTGATATTTCAAAACCGGAAACTATTCAATTTAATCTGGATGCAGCATTACTTGCAAAAAAGACCCTCAACATATCAACCATCATTTTTTGGATAAGTTGTTTTATAATAAGCATAATCAGTTTTATAAAAAAGTATTCGCTTGTCCCATTATTGGGGTTAAGTACTTGTATGTATCTACTTACCGGTATGACTGCAAAAAACTGGGCTTGGTTTTCTAGTTGGCTTCTGTTGGGGCTTATTATTTATTTTATATACGGCTACAAAAAAAGCAAACTGGCTATAAAAAATGTATAAATGAGCACTGCTGAAGAATTTGTAAAAGGGAAATGGGAAAAGCTCACAGCTTTTTCCAATAAAAAAGAAATAAAAGATTATCTATGGAATGAGCTTGTTTACCGCTACTCAGGTCCCCACCGTTTTTATCACAATCTCAATCATGTAGCATACATATTCTCGCTTTGTGATACTTATTTAGAGCATATACAAAATAAAGCAGTAGTAGGGTTTGCTATTCTTTACCATGATGTAGTTTATGATACTTTTAGGGGAGACAATGAGGAACAAAGTGCTATGATAGCCGAGACGCATTTACAGAAACTCAAACTAAACCCTACAATTATAGCTCATGTAAAAGATTTCATATTTGCTACCAAACAGCACCTGATTCCTGAAAATTTTATATTAAAAGATGACCTTGCATTGTTCCTTGATTTTGATTTAGCTATTTTGGGAGAAGATAATGAAACCTACAAGTTATACAGCCAACAAATACGACAGGAATATCTGAAATTTAGTGACGAATTGTACAATAGAGGGCGGAAGGAGGCATTGCAGAAAATGATGGATTCATCATTGTTTCATACAGAATTATTTAAAAATGCTAAAGGAGAAAAGGCAAAGGCTAATATGTTATTAGAAATTGCATCATTGTAAGAAAGGGATAAAACAAAACCCAAATTCCCTTTTTTCATTCTTTACTAATCAACAACCCCTGATACACCGTATAAAAAGCATTGTATAATTTCCTAAGTAAAAAAGTATCTGTAATTCCGGATTCTATATATAGTTCCAAATAGGCTTTATCTATTCCATCTTTGTTGTGATGATGGATGCCAAACGTAAAATCATCGATAGATACAATAGTTTCTCTTAATTCGGGAGAAGCAAATAGCTTTCTTACAGCAGCTTTATCTGTTGTTTTGATGATTAGTTTTTCGTCAAATTCTTTGTAACCTAAAACAACATCCTGCATCCCAAAAAATTTGCCTAATTCATCCATAAAATGCTCCCTATGAATTGCAAACCGAAATGCCGGATAATCAGGAAGCAATGCATTAAAAATTGTAGTGGAGAATCCACTTTCAAAGCCTCCGCCAAGGTCAATATCTATATCTAATATTATTCTTGTATTACCTTGTGTTATAACTGCATTGTAACTTTGTAGTTGTTTGCCCTTGTCAAAATCCGCAGAAACCTGATCCCAGATTTGTTGCTCATTCTCTCCTATAATGTAATTTTCTGCTGACATAAATTGTTGTTTGCTAATTTACTTTATACAAAGACTATACCTTGTAAAAAAGCTATTGTTACATTTATTTTTCAAATCTTTACTTTGCAGTTATGTCTAAGATAATCCATTTCCCAAACTTATTTCATTTTGTTAATACAGTATTTGTAAAAATAGGTTGCAATGCTGATGATGCTAACCTTGCATCAAAAGTACTTATATCTGCAGATCTACGTGGCATTGACAGTCACGGGGTAGCCCGGCTTAGTGGTTATATCAGGCTTTGGGAGGCAAATAGAATTATTGCTCAACCCAACATCAAAATTGTACACGAAACACCTTCAACAGCGGTTGTAGATGGCGGTGCAGGCTTAGGTTTAGTAGTGGCACCATACGCTATGAATGTTGCAATAGAAAAAGCAAAACAAGTAGGAACAGGGTGGGTAAGTGTCAAAAACAGCAATCATTTCGGCATAGCCGGCTACCATGCTATGATGGCTTTGGGAAATGATATGATAGGCATTGCCATGACCAATGCAAGTGCTTTGGTAGCTCCAACTTTTTCCATAGAAAAAATGCTTGGAACCAATCCAATAGCAGTTGCCATACCTGCCGGTGAAGAATTTCCGTTTGTGGCTGACTTTGCAACAACTACCGCTTCAAACGGTAAACTGGAAATCCTGCAAAGAAAAAATGAACAGGCTCCAATTGGATGGGTGCAGGATGCAGAAGGAAATGTGTCTGTAAATCCGAATGCGCTAAAGGAACAAGGTTCTATGTTGCCACTTGGCAGCGATAGAGAACATGGCAGCCATAAAGGGTATGCTTTGGGAAGCATTGTTGACATATTCTCTGCTGTATTAAGCGGTGCAAGCTATGGTCCCTGGGCTCCTCCGTTTCCTGCGTATATCCCCATGCCACCTGATATGCCGGGTGAAGGTTTGGGGCATTTCTTTGG
>JANPGE010000076.1:0-1622 GCA_031423805.1 Segetibacter sp.
GGCATAAAGAGAAAAGGTATTTCATCAATAATCGCTTTCTTTGAAAGACAAAGCTATAAAATTACACCGGACAACACGTTACAATATGAAAACTGATAATTACCAGCAATATTTTGATGCAAATAAAGACGGTTGGAACAAACGTACAGAAATTCATAAAGACAGTGCTTTTTACGATGTAGAATCGTTTAAGTCGGGAAAATCATCGCTCAATCAAATTGAAATAGATGAATTGGGAAATGTTTCCGGCAAAGATTTACTTCATCTGCAATGCCATTTTGGGCTAGATACACTTAGTTGGGCAAGATTAGGTGCAAACGTTACGGGAATAGACCTTTCGGACAAAGCTATAAACATTGCCAACGAACTAAGTGCAGAATTAAAAATACCCGCCAATTTTATTTGTAGCAATGTATATGATTTAAAAGAAAACCTTGATCACCAATTTGATATTGTTTTCACTTCTTATGGTGTTATAGGATGGTTGCCTGATCTTGATAAATGGGCCAATATTATCAACCATTTTTTAAAACCCGGCGGCACTTTTTATATGGCAGAGTTTCACCCGGTGGTGTGGATGTATGACGACAACTTTGAAGAAATAAAATACCATTACCACAACAAGGAACTCATTCACGAAAAAATGACGGGCACTTATGCCGACCGATACGCTTCAATCGAATATGATGATTATAACTGGAACCACAGTCTGGGCGAAGTCATAAATGCTTTAATAAAAGCCGGTTTGCAGATTCAACACCTTAACGAGTTTCCTTACTCATGTTACAATTGTTTTAACAAAACTGTACAAAGTTCTGACGGGCATTGGAGAATAAAAGGTTTGGAAGATAAGTTACCGATGATGTATTCAGTAAAGGCAGTGAAAGTGTAAGCAGTAAAATGAAAAATCACTGCCTTTTTAGGAATTTCCAAAAGACTGTTAATCATTACATAATCCTTCAAAAAAAATAATTCCCTGTTTACTTTATGGATTAATTTTCTTCTTGCATCTAAAAGAAAATGAACCCTAAAAACAAAATATTTCCAGCAGTTTTAGCCTTATCAATCATTTCATTTTCTGCTTTTGCTGTCTATTTTGTTTTACCGCGGTTTACCAAATACCATTTGCCCCTACCTACCAATATTTTTAAAAGAAAAGACCCGATTGTAGATTTGTCAAATGACAAAAAAGCGTTAGAACGGATAAAGCAAAAAGCGTTTCAATTAGAAAAATTTTGCAAGAACCACGAGTTCTCTAACCAGTATGGTTTCATTGCTGATTTGCGTGAACACAGTGGTAAAAAACGATTGTTTGTATACGATTATTCAAAAGATTCCATTGTTGCATCGGGCATGGTGGCGCATGGCAGTTGCAATGAATCTTTTCTTGGCAAAGCAAAATTCAGCAATACAGAAGGATGCGGTTGCAGTTCAGTCGGCAAGTACAAAATTGGCGGCACTTACAAAGGTCGCTTTGGCAATGCATTCAAATTACATGGGTTGGACACCACCAACAGCAATGCTTTTAACCGCAACATTGTGCTCCATGCTTACGATTGCATCCCCGATGAACCGTTTTACCCGCAACCAATCTGCAACAGTTTGGGTTGCGCTATGGTGTC
>JANPGE010000077.1:0-12753 GCA_031423805.1 Segetibacter sp.
ATAAATATCATGAAGGTCAAGTTTTATTCTGGCCATTGTAAACTGATTATTACTTAGTTGAAACAAAAGTACAGTAATATTAAAGCGTACAGATTTTGATTTACTATTCAATTTAAGTGAAAGAAATCTTAAACCATATTATTATCACCTTTTATAAATCCAAAATAAACAGATTGGCGTAACTTAACACCAAGAACAATAAAAATGAAAAAGTCATTACAAATTCTCCTCCTTACAATTTTGGTAGCAGGCTGCACACAGGCACAACCAAAGAAAACAACTAAGAAATTTGAAGTTACAAAAACTACTGCCGAGTGGAAAAAACAACTAACTCCTGAACAATACCGTGTAACACGTGAAGAAGGAACTGAACCTCCTTTTAAAAATGAATATTTTGATAACCATGAAAAAGGAAGTTATAGCTGCATAGGCTGTGGTCAGGTATTATTTAGTAGTACCACAAAATTTGAAAGCGGAACCGGTTGGCCAAGTTTCTACCAACCCATAAGTGCTAAAGCGGTTGAACAAAGCCGTGACGAACAATTTGGAATGGTGAGAAACGAAGTGCATTGCAGCCGCTGTGGCAGCCATCTTGGTCATGTGTTTGATGATGGCCCCAAACCAACAGGGCTTCGCTATTGCATGAATTCAGCTTCGCTAAAATTTAGAAAGTAGTTTTTTATGAAAGAGTTTCTAATCTTCTAAATCTTGAATCCTTAAAAAACTATTCATTTTTATAGTTTATATACCCTGCATTAATTAAATCCTGCTGCTTAATATCGTATAGTAGAATAACATTTCTATACAAGCCCGTTGGCTCCATTTTTTGATACCACAGATATGGGTTTTTATCCTGCAATCTGGTGTTCACAATATGTCCCATAGGTATTACAAATTTTCCAGGAGTGGGTTCTGATGATGGTTGATTATACTCTGGGTGATTTATGATGTACTTGTTTACACTTGAATCTGATTGGCCATAATCTATACTCGAGTCCATCATTATTTTGTATATCTTTTTCTTGTTTGCAACAAACTCATTGGTGTATGGAATAATAAACGGGTAATATAAAAAAACTGATATAAAACTATAAAGAATTAAAGAAGCAGTTGCAATTCTATAAGATAGTTTCATTTTACAAATTTCATACAACACTTTCCCCAGGCCAATATATAATAAAGGATAAATAACCAATAAATGCCTGATACCAGTTTGAAAATTATTGAAAAAACTTAAAATGATTCCATAAAATACAATTGGTAAAAGCACAAATAAATAAGTCCTATTTCTAAAATGCTGCTTACAATTTCTGATAAAAATAAAAACACCAAAACACAATAAAAATAAAATACCAATTGGCATTTTAAAGAAAAAAGTAACGATGTAGTAATACCAATATCCTCCATTCACATTCAACTGTCCAAACAGATACACACCACTGTAAGTACTTTCAGCTTTTCCTGCACCGAGCTCTGCATGAGCTTTAATAAGATCAATGGACTGAACATAAGCCTGTGGCAAAGGAACAGGCATCCAATGCAAATAAGGTAACCCGTTTTGCAAATCAATCAATGTTTTACTTTCAAAAATATATTTCCCGAAGGGTATAAAAGTGTTTGAAAAATAAAACGAGATATTGATCACCAACAGTACAAGCAACATGAAAATAATTGCTTTAGCTAAAGCATATCTGTTGAGTTTTGATTTCTTTTCATTCCAATAAAATACTATTGTAATTATTGGCAGGAGAAACACAACAAATAAAAGCGTTTGCTTTGTAACTATTGCTATACCCGTGTAACAAGCAGCCATCATAAACTGTCTTCTACAACCTGTAAGTAAGTATTTGCGATAGTGATAAAGCAGCGCAACTAAAAAAGCACCACAAGCAAGATCGGTTGTTATGAGGGTAGAATAGGCCAAATAAAGCGGATCAAAAAGCAGCAAAATAAGGGGCAGCCACCACCCTTTTGCTCCGTACAAATCCCGGCACCACTTGTAAACATAAAAGGCAGCAAGAAACGAAAACAATATCATCATATACCTTCCCTCCGCCTGATCCTTTCTACCGTAATCTGTAAGCTTATAATGTGGATTTATAATTTGCCTTACAATTCTGGGAATCCAACACACAGCAACAACCGGCGATTTACTGTCGTCAAGCGGAATCACTCTATCGGGCTTACCATGTAGCCAACGCTTTGCGTACTCTATGTATTGAGGTTCATCATAAGTGATGTTTTGCTGTGAAATATAATAGTAGGATGCAACAGTATGAACCAACAACAATAATACAAAGAGCAATTGCTGACCTCTTCTATAACTGAATATTGACTGGTTCATTTTAATAATTATTACGAAAGTATAAAAAGATGTGCGTAAGGGCAGGTTGTTTTGTGTAGTTAACTCCAATCCTGGGATTTTAAGATCATCATTACCCTTTAAAAAATTTTAAAAAGAATGAATTCATGGTTAAAGAGAGGATACATGAAGTATGAAATAATTTTCCTGGTGTATTTCCCAATCTATTAAAATATTTTTCTGTTAACTTTTTGCTTCAATTAGTATTTCTTTGCTTATTGGTATATTACCTCATTGTTTTTTTGGCTTCTATACTTATTGACACTATTCCATTTATTGGTCCCCCTGCATGGATTGTAATGGTTTATTTTCAGATGCATTATGGGTTAAATATGTGGTGGGTATTGGTAGGTGGTGTATTGGGATCAACTATTGGCAGATACCTGCTAACACTTTATGTACCATGGTTAACAGCAAAAGCAGTCAATCAAAAAAAGGATGATGATCTTGCTTACCTGGGGCAAAAACTTAACAGCAAAGGTTGGAGGTTACAAATGGTGGTGTTTTTTTATACACTTGTTCCAGTACCAACCACACCATTATTCATGGCATTAGGTATGTCAAAAGTTAACGTTATAAAAGTAATGCCTGCATTCTTAGTAGGTAAATTTATAAGCGATATGTATATGGTTTATACTGGCAAAATTGCGGCAGAAAATGTAGGAGAAATAATGAATGGATTCATTACCTGGAAAGTATTACTAGCAACAATTGCATGCATATTATTTTTGTGTGCCATGCTCTTTATTGATTGGAAAACATTGCTGATTCAAAAGAAATTCAAACTTAGTTTCAAAGTTTGGAAATAGAAGTTGCGTTATTAGTTTATAGTTTTAAAATATTTAAGCCCATAACAAAGAAGGCAAATATTTTTTTCTACAATAATTTCAAATTATTCATTCCTCCATCTACCGCTATAATCTGACCCGTAATCCATGTTGCTTTTGATCCAAGCAGAAAATCAATTGCACTTGCAATGTCCGTTGCACTTCCCACACGTCTTAACGGGTTTCTTTTTTGAGATGCTTCTAATTTCTCAGGAGTATTGATAAACTTTTCTGCAAGTGGTGTATCAGCAAGCGATGGTGCAATACAGTTAACCCTAATGGCAGGCGCAAACTCAGCAGCTAATGCTTTTGTGAGCCCTTCTATTGCTCCTTTGGCCATAGACACAGAACTATGATAAGCCATGCCTGTAGCTACTGCAACCGTACTTATAAAAACAATGGACGCCTGTGTACTTTGCTTCAGATTATTTAGGTAAGCCTGTACAAAAGCAACAGCGCCTAAACTATTAATTTGGTAATCATTCATAAAATCATTTTGAGACAAACGATTGAAAGGTTTAAGGTTAATTGTGCCCGGAAAATAAACCAACCCATCAATTACACCCTCTATTGGAGGGAAGTTTGTAAAATCATATTTACTAATAGTATGAAACTCATCATAAATAGTATTTTCAGTTTTCGTAGAAATACCAATCACTTTATGTCCCTGCTCTTTTAATAATCTGGCTGTTTCCAATGCTATTTTACTGGATGCCCCTGCAAACAAATATTTATTCATGCTTTTTATCTTTTAGGAATTTTATTCAATGAAATTGTACGTTGTTGGTTGCTTTTAAATCTATCTATACCTTCTAACCGTGTCTTACCATGTTTTGTTTTGCATGCTTCTACCCTGCTACGCCATAATTTGTAACTGCTAAATTTTAAACTCTTTTTCATCAAAGCTTTTACCTCAGCTTCATTAATGCCAAACTGAAATCTGATAGCATCAAATGGGGTTCTATCTTCCCATGCCATTTCAATAATTCTGTCAAGATCTATTGGGGAAAAATCCAAATTATTTTCATCCTTTTTAATTACCTCATTTTGCATTTCCATATACGCCATAGGCGATGGCAGATCGCTGTAGTGGCATGTCAAACTTTCTGTAACCATAAATTTCTAAATGATTTATTGCTGTCATAAACTGCAGCTTGTTTTTCAATATTAAAATACCTGTTTTCTCTTGGGTCGTTTCCTACACCTGCTATGTACGCCCAATTGCCCCAATTGCTGCACACATCATAATCAATGAGTTGTTGCTCAAAATATGCTGCACCCAATCGCCAATCAATCTTAAGATCATTACACAAATAACTAGCAACATTCTGACGTCCCCGGTTACTCATAAATCCTGTTCGCCTAAGCTCAATCATGTTTGCATCAACAAAATCAACCCCTGTATTACCCGAAATCCAGTCATCGAGGTTTCTTTGTTGGAAGATATTTGCAGTACGATTTGATTTATCTCTTATACCATTTGGTAGAAAAAATTTATTCCTATACTTCATCATCATAAATCTGAAATAATCTCTCCAAAGCAATTCAAATATGACCCAATAAGTAGAATCATTTGCGACAATTTCATCCTCAAACTTTTTTATTTCATGATAAATTTTTCTTGCTGACAAGCAGCCTAAAGCTAACCATGGTGAAAATTTTGTTGAATAATTTTCACCAATCATCTCATTTCTTGTTTGCTTGTAGTGAGCTACAAAACCTGACTCAAATAAATAGAAATTGAGCCTTTGTAATGCTGTGGATTCCCCGCCATTAAATTTAAAAGCCATTCTGCAATCCTCAATAACTGCTTCATGGGATAAGTCACACAATGAAGGTAATTGCAACGGCGGCAATTCAGGAGATTTAATAAAAGTTGGGTTATCAAATGCAGCCCGAACTTTTGATTCCTTTTCTGTTTGTTTTCTAAAATTTGTGAATATATCAGGAATGACTTCCACCTGGAATGGAAGATCATCTACATGAAACATTTCATTATTTCCAACGGTTACCAAATCACAATGTACTTTGGTCAATGCTTCTCTTACTGAAGCCAGTGTTTCTAATTCTTCAAAACAAAACTCTGTTTGAGAAAATATTTTATTGGCATTGTAATATAGGGCAAGAGAAGGTAAAATGACTTCGGGTTTTCCTTTTAAAGCAATTAAACCTGAACCTACTGTACGAAGATTTTTATCCAGATCCGTTAAAGCTTCTAATAAGAACTTAATCCTGAATGGTCCGGTTTTATTGAATCCAAATTGTGTTGTATTAAAATGATCCTCATCAAAACAATAAACCGGGATCACTACATCACTCATCTTAATTGCACGTATCAGCGTTTCATTATCGTGCAGCCGTAAGTTTGTTTTAAACCAGATAATTGATGTAGTCACTTTAAAGTCTAAATTTAAAATTATTTATTTTTATTCGATAATTTTTGTATTCTACATTTATCACTGCAATACTTTACATCATTCCAGTTCTTTTCCCATTTCTTTCTCCATGTAAATGGCAAATTGCAAATAGGACAAATTTTGTTGGGTAAATGTTGTTTCTTAACATTTTGCATTTTCACTATAACATTTAAAATCGGTTATTGTTTACAGTTACTAAAAGAATTTGCAAATCTTCAAAGTAGTTAATTATTCATTTTTTATACAATAAAGAGTAACTTTAAAATTAAATTATCTGGCACTATGAATGTTGAAATTCCAATAACAAAGGCATCGGGTCAGCAAGTAATGTTTTCTACAGCTAAACTTCGCAAATCATTACAAAAGGCAGGGGCCAATCACAATCAGATAGAAGAAGTAATTGAAGGAGTTTCATCTAAATTATTTCCCGGCATTACAACAAAGAATATCTATAAAGCAGCATTCAACATTCTAAAAAACAATTCACGAAACTTAGCAGCAAAATATCATCTCAAAACAGCCATAATGGAATTGGGGCCGTCAGGGTATCCATTTGAAAAATTTATTGGTGAAATATTTAAACATCAGGGTTACAGCACAAAAGTTTCAGCAATTGTTCAGGGCAAATGTGTACAACATGAGGTAGATGTAATTGCTCGTATTTCAAATACCCAATTGATGATAGAATGTAAATATCACAACCAACAAGGAATTATTTGCGATGTAAAAATTCCCCTTTACATACATTCAAGATTTAAAGACGTAGAAGCCAAATGGATTGAGAATGCTGCTAAGGGAGATAAGTCCACTTATCAGGGATGTGTTGTAACGAACACTCGTTTTTCAAACGATGCAATACAATATGGCAATTGTGCAGGTTTAAAATTATTAGGATGGGATTACCCTGCAAAAGGAAGCCTAAGGGAACAAATTGATAAACTTGGGTTATATCCAATAACCTGCTTAACATCATTAACCCGAAATGAAAAACAATATTTGCTTAATAAAAATATTGTACTCTGTTTAGAGCTAAAAGATCATCCTCATTTACTTACAGATGCCGGATTAAAAGCAACCCGTTTGGATGTTGCCGTACAAGAGATAAATCAATTATGCAAACAAATAAATACAGTTAAATAATACTTTCAATATAAATTCTTATGCAAGAAAATACTTCAACTATTAAAATGCAATTTCTTGGAGCAGCCGGAACAGTAACAGGATCAAAATATTACATCCAAACACCACAGAAAAATATACTTGTGGATTGCGGCTTGTTTCAGGGATTAAAACAACTTCGCGAAACAAACTGGAACTCACTTCCAATAGATGTTACCAAAGTGGATGTTGTATTGCTTACGCATGGTCATCTTGACCATACAGGATACTTACCCAGACTGGTAAAAGATGGATTTGATGGAAAGATATGGGGCACCGCACCCACTTTGGAAATTACAAAAATAATCTTACAGGATAGTGCCAAAATTCAGGAAGAAGATGCCAAAAGGGCTAATGCAGAGGGTTTCTCAAAACATCATCCGGCATTGCCATTGTATGACATGAAAGATGTTGACAAAACACTTCCTTTATTTGAGTCGAAACCATTGGATACATGGATTGAAATAAGCGAAGACATACATTGCCGGTATCAGTATAATGGTCACATTATTGGAGCTACATTTATTGAATTGAAAATTGGTGATAAAACGATAGTTTTTTCAGGTGATATTGGCAGAGAGGAAGATGTATTGTTGTTTCCACCCAAGAAACCACAACATGCAGATGTTGTATTGATGGAATCTACCTATGGCAACCGGCTTCATCCCGAAGATTCAGAAGAACATCTGACAGCAATCATAACGAGAGCTGCAAATGAAAAAGGAACCGTTATAATTCCAAGTTTTGCAGTTGAGCGTACACAAGTACTTATGTACATAATTTGGAAACTTAAACTGAACGGAACTATTCCCAACATTCCGGTGTATATGGATAGCCCTATGGGAAGTAAAGCATTGGCAGTTTTTGAACACAATTTATCCTGGCATAAATTAACATTAGAAGATAGTAGAGAAATGTGCAAGGATATAAAGCTGATTGAAACTATACAAGAAACTTATCAACTTGCAGAAGCAGGTCATTCTAAAATAATAATTGCCGGTAGTGGTATGGCATCTGGCGGCAGGGTAATTACCTATCTTGTTCAATATGTGGGCAACCCTACAGCTACAATATTATTAGTGGGATATCAGGCAGAAGGCACAAGGGGACGGGATTTGCTGGAAGGTGCTAAAGAAATAAAACTCTATGGTAAGTATTTTCCCGTAAGGGCGAAGGTTGAAAACATAGATGGACTTTCCTCTCATGCTGATCAAAAGGGTTTAATAGAATGGTTATCCGATCTTGATAAAAAACCTGATAAAATCTACCTCATACATGGGGAAACAGAAGGTTCAGAGGGATTGAAAAATAAAATTAAAGAAGTGTATGGTTGGCTTGCCAATATTCCAAAGTTGAATGATGTTGTAACTATTGACTGACAATGATAGTTGTTGATATATTTGCAACTCAACAATGCTAAACTTTGAAACTCAATCATCCCAAATTAGTTGATCTTTTGCAAAGAGCTTACTCTGCCGAGAAAGCAGCTGCCTTTGCCTATCAGGGCCATGCAGGTTCTGTAAAAAATGAGATAGAGAAAATTGCCATCCGGCAAATTGAATTAGATGAATGGAATCATCGAAAAGAAATGCTCACGATCATGCAACATTATGAGATTCCCGTTTCTAATATTTACGAGTTTAGGTTTCACATTATTGGCAAAACCATTTCTTATGGCTGCTACATTATTGGCTGGTTTATGCCATTTTATTTTGCAGGCAGTTTAGAAAGTGGCAATGTATGTGAGTACTTCAGAATGAAGCAATACTTTAATGGATTGGGCATAAAGCAACATGATATAATCTTGTATGAAATGGGCATCAAAGAAAAAGAACACGAGATTTATTTTCTCGAAAAAATAAAAACTAACAAGTTACTTCCATTCTTCGAAAAACTATTTTCATGGGGCAATAAGAAAAGTTTCAACAACGTAAATCTAGATGAGAAATATCCGATAGAATCTTCTGATGTTTATTGCAGAAAATAAATCAGGGCTTACATTGTAACTGCAAACCCTGATTTTAAAAATGTAGAACCAGATAATTGTAACGAAATTATTCTTTCACAATTTCTTTCACTAAATTTTCTCCGGTTGTTTTGTTTATAATTGTAAGGATATATGTTCCTCTCTGCAATTTGCTTAATTCAAGTATTTCAGGTTCATTACATTTAGCTTTCTTTATAATCAACAACCTGCCACGCATATCAGTTACCTTAACATCAATTTTATCATCTTTAGCTGAAGCTACCGTATAATGTAAAATAGTAGTCGCCGGATTAGGGTACATTGCTTCTATATGCATTGCTACATTATCTGCAAATTTTACAGCAATTATTTTACTATATGACCAATTGTTATCTTTATATACTTCTATCAACCGGTATTGATAGGTTGTAGAACCATGGTTAGTTTTATCTGTGTAACTATAGACTGCATCTGTATGTTTATTAATCATAGTGAGTTGCTCCCAGTTATCTTTACCATTGTTCCTCTCAAGGATAAAATGGCTAATGTCAGACTGGTTGTCAGTGCTCCAATGCAACAGTACAGAATTCCCTTTTATAGTTGCATCAAAACCGGTAATATGCAATGGCAAAGTGTTTCCCCCACCTACAGCGTTTGCTAAAACAAAATCACCAAAGGAAGTAAAATTAGCTGTAGTAGTAATAGTTCCTACAGGTAACCCTTTACCCGTACCACCTAAGTTTACCCATTGTGTAGCAACACCTCTGGCAACCCTAAGTTTGAGCGTGTCACTCACCCCATCATTAGCCGTATAAGGAAGTTGCAAAGAAGCACTTAAGATAGTTGAAGCGGAGGCCTGCCGAAAAATATTAAAATATCTTACCGATGAAACCTTATTAAGTGTAGCCGGCAATGTACGAGCAGCAGGAGCACTATCCTTGATAGTAAAAACAAAGTGCGTTTCTATACTGGATGATGTGCCTGTATCTTGCTTTACAGTAAAGACAACTGGCAGGTATTCATTTCCCTTACCTAATGGAAGGGAAAAAGTAATCGGCACACCAGTATAAATGATACAATCAACTTTTCCATCTATAAACCTTGAGGTGCTTTGCCCTGTGAAGGTTTTTCCATATTCTGTTGCTACAAAATTCCCATCCCCTCTCACAAGTATTTTTCCATTCATAAAATTCACAGAACCATATGATTGCGTTCCTCTTATTTCCAAATTTTTTGAATTGTTTAAAATCATAGATCCATTATAACCATTCCCATTAATTTTTTGTGCCCTACTTCCATCAAAAGTTATTTCAGGGTTAATTCCCCCATTGTTAGTAAGCGAGTCAAATTTATATTCTACCGTTTCAGTTCCCGCTTCCCTTTCCAGAACTGTATTCGCATCAACTATTAACGATCCGTTACAGACTAAATCGAATCCTGCACCATCATGTAGCGTTAGAGTTGAGGCTCCCCCGGCAATAACAAGATGTAGTGTACCGCCACTATCTATTACAACCTGATCAGCTTTTGCGATGGAATCAGAAGTAACTATGTGCCCGATCCTGATGCTTATTTTTCCGTTTGTAAAAATAGGAGGTGCTGTTGCATTTATCCATGTAGTACCAGAATATCGTTGCCAGGTAGTAGCAACCCTCCAAAGACCTGTAGTAACAGATCTGTAATCGCCTGCTGTTTGAGCTAACAACATGGTTGAATTGCAAATAATTGTAGTTGCAAATAATAGTGCAAGAAGTTTTTTCATAACAATACATTTTGGTTCTATAAATTTACAATTAATAAATTGATATTAAATCAACTACTAATTAAAATGTAGTTTGCAAATTATGAACAGCATCAGTCTTTTCGTTACCGAAAGGTGCGCAACTATTAAGGACTTCGATAAAACTCTTATAGAAAAAAAATAAACCACTGTTATAAAATAAGTATTTGCAAATGAAAATATTCTACTTAATTCTTTTTATAATTTCATCTTTTAGCTCTACTGCACAGGTCATTTATGGCACCAACAACTATATTGAATATCATCAGGGTAAATTGCCTGTGGTCATTTCTGTTGCGCATGGAGGCAATATTTCACCAACCAATATTCCTGACCGTGTGTGCAATAATCCAACTTTGGTTACCGATATCAAGACTATTGAATTAGCCAAACAAATAGATACCAGTCTATTTGCTTTAACCGGCTGCCATCCACACATCATATATTGCAACCTGAAACGCACAAAGCTGGATTGCAACCGAAACATTGCAGATGGAGCCTGCGGTAATTCAGATGCTGCAATAGCCTGGACCGAGTTTCATCATTTTATTGATACTGCGGAATTGCTGGCGCAAAATCAATTTGGAGGTAAGGCATTTTATTTTGACCTGCATGGACACGGACATACTGTACAGCAACTGGAGCTTGGTTACTTATTGAATAGTACAGAACTAGGATACAGTGATAGCGTTTTAAACACCAATCAATACATAGGCTATAGCTCCATTCAAAACCTTGTAGCGAATAATGTAAACAATTACACACATGCACAGTTACTACGAGGCTCCTTTGCCTTAGGCACTTTACTTACCAATGCAGGCTATCCATCAGTACCAAGCCTACAAACGCCATCACCCGGTAGCAATCCCTATTTTGAAGGAGGTTATAATACGGCTAATTATACCAGTTATGCTATTGGCAAAACGGTAAATGGTTTACAAATAGAATGTAACTACAACAATGTAAGAGACAGCTATACAAACAGAAAAAAGTTTGGCGATTCATTGTCAACGGTATTAGTAAAGTTTCTGAAAATTCATCAAAATATTAACCTTGACAATTGTTCAACTATACTGCCAGTTTCAATAATATATTTCACAGCATCCGCAAAAGATTGTTTCACAGATATTAATTGGCAAACAGCAAACGATCAAAATAATAAAGGATTTTACATAGAACATAGTAGTAACGGAGAAACGTTTGTTCCGATTGCATTTAAAGAAGGTATGGGCAATAATGCCCAAATAACATCTTACCAATACAAAGATGTAACAGCAGAAAGTGGATCAAACTTTTATAGGCTTAAACAAATAGACTTTGATGGAAAAATCTCTTACTCAAAAATTATCTCTGTAAACAACACTTGCAGCAAAAAAGATGTAATAATTTATCCAAACCCAGTAACTACTACTTTTACAATTAAGTCCAATTTAACAGGGCTAAAAACCGTTTGTGTTTATAATATTTATGGGCAAAAAGTAAAAGAATGGAATAATAAAATATCCCAACAAAAATATGAAGTTAGCGATCTTTGTAGCGGAACATATACCGTTATAGTTAATGGAAACCAAAGGATAATTTTCATTAAACTGTAGCATAGTAGTATACTTTTGGTTTTAAAATAATTAACCAGTCGCTTATTACAACTTAATAAACAAACCAACTTCCACGAAAAAAGAATTGGTAAGCTTTTCAGATTTATATGTTGATCCATTATTAAGAGAAAAAGAAACAGGATTTACCGGAATAGTATATGTAGGTGTAAAATAGAGTCCGATTTTCTTTCCTTCATATTTGATTGGAGCTGATACTTCATAATCTAAAATTCCAAAACCCTTTTTAATTATTATAGGTTTAATAAAAGGTTCACCATTATTTAGAACTCTCCGTCTTGAAGCAAATTTAATGTCAGTAAAATATGTTTTATAAAAGTTGTTCGTTCCAGCATTTATTGTGGCGGTTGGTTCAAAAGACCATTCATCACTCTTATCCAATTGAAAATAATGTGCAATTTCCAAACCAGTTACTATATCAGCCTTAGCAGAAAAAATACCATACACCTCTCCTGTAATAGTTAGTATGTCTGCATCGTAAGAAATACTAGTACCTATATCTGCCCTCAATGCTGACTTAACAGAATTGCCTTTGCTGTTTGTAAAATACTTATTTGCATAAACCTCTGTTTCTAACGAGCTGTCTTTATTATAAAAAATGTAACCTGCCCCTATCGTTCCAATGTCAAT
>JANPGE010000078.1:0-1809 GCA_031423805.1 Segetibacter sp.
TGACTGAGAACTGCCTCTTGTTTATTTGTAAGAAACTTGTGAAGAAACGCTCTTACTATTGTTAGTCTGGCACAATATTATAACTTGTGCAACGAATGTGTAACGTATGTATACACAAGTTAACATTGGGGTCTTTAGCGACCCATGGTTAGTTGTGATACTTTTTTGTTCCAATCAGCTTTTTCCTTTTTGCCCATTTCAAAAAGTTGAGTCTGCTGCGTCATTTGAAACAATTCACCTGATAGTTTTCTATACTTTTTTACAATTGGGTCATTCAATGAAATTTCGCTTCTGAAATCCGATTTAATATCGGCAATCAGTTTTTCCATTTCTCTCTTCTGTTCCTTGCTTTCAGCATTTCGGTATGTGTCAACTGCTATGCGGTAACTATCAATGGACCATTTGCTTTTTTTAAGTGCCTGTCTTAGGTCTGCATCTATGGCAAAACGGCTTACCAATGAATTCCCGCATTTGATATTGATGTCTATATTAGGAAGTGTTTCAAGTTCCGTTGCATTTTTGTAGTAGGCGTTTTTCAAAAGCTCAATCCACAAACGCAAACGACAAATCTTTACTGAATTGGTATTTATGTCAACTCCGAAAAGACAGTTTTCAATAATCGTTTGCTTTTCGTGAAAAAGTGTTTCTTGTATGCGTTGGCTTTCTTTGTTGGTTGGGTTGTAGTCGAATAGTTCGCCTTGTTCGTCTGTTACAATGAGTTCATCATTTACAACTTCTACTTCATAACGATGCAAAGATTTACCTTCTCTATCTTCTATTATCTTCAAATCATTTTTTACCGCAATCATTTCATTCAAGGCTGAAACTAAAAAATGTCCTGAACCCACTGCGGGATCGCATATTTTTATTGAATTGATAATCTCATTTGCTTTTTTTCTTGAAATCTTTTGAGGAATCATATCATAGATATCATCAATCTCATTAATCTTAAAATCATGTAAATCATGGTTCAGACAGTATTTGTTGAATTTTTGAACTACTGATTTACGTATAGTTTCACGGCACATATACATTGTGATGAAACCTGGAGTAAAAAATGAACCGTCTTTGTAGCCGTTTATTTTTTCGAAAATTAAGCCAAGAACGGAAGCATTAATAAGTGATTTATTTTCTTCTTGAATTTCTTCCGAACCTTCGCTTGTAAAGTCGTAAGCGTTTAAGAAATCAAATAAATATGCTAAGGTCGTTAAACTGCCCGTTCTTTTTTTGCCTTGTTCGTTTTTTAGAACTGTCGAGGAGATAACTGGAATTGTTTTATCATCCTTTAGATTGCTGATGAACAAAGTTACTTGTTCAATTTCTGTCGGTTCAAATAGCGAACTGTTTAAATAAGGGACTTTTTCAAATGCCTTTTTTACATCTTGGTTTCTATCCTCATACTTACGAGCCAACACCTGAAAAAACAAGCTGTTTAGGTCGTCATAGTTTTTAATTTTGTCTAGACTTAAAAACGAATACGATTTGTCGCCTTTGTGGTAAGTGATAAGTTGAGCCTCTAACAATTTGAGAAACAAAATTCTGTTAATCCAAGTAATACTCAGTTCAAGTCCTACATTGAATAAGCGTTCTTGTTGAGTGCTTCCAAATTGGGTTGGTCGATCTAACCGGTTTATTTTGTCTAAGCTGTCAAGCTGAATAATTGCATCTTCAAGAATGCTTCCCGAATTTCTTTCGCCTTCTTTGTTACGTTCAATTAATTTTTTGCTTCCTTCTTTGGTTTCTGTTAAACCAATGATGTGTAACAACTCGCTGTAAAACCTTTTGTCAAGGCTGTTGCTGTCGTTGGTG
>JANPGE010000079.1:0-17250 GCA_031423805.1 Segetibacter sp.
ACAAATTTATCTGGTATAGATTGGTTCCCGAGTTGGGGACAAACTACAGTAGTGTCTGATACTGTTATTGGCGGAAATAGCACCAAAATATACAGCAACTTAAATTTTCAGGGAGTACAGTTTTCACCTTCGGTAAATGCAGGTAGCATGACCAAGCTGCACCTCGATATATGGACATCTAATGTTACAGCATTTGATGTTACTATTATCAATCCCGGTCCAATTGAAAAGAAAGTAACGCTGACACCAAACTTAGCAGGATGGAACAGTTTTGAAATTGATTTGAATGCAACAAATTTTCCCCGAATAAACTTTGCCAATATCATTCAGCTTAAACTGGAAGGCAGACCGGCTGGGGGCAAAGTGTATATGGATAACCTGTTTTTTTATAAACCACCCAGTCTTCCGGCCATTTCACCATCTACAGCTGCGCCAATCCCACCTGTAAGAAATGTTACTGATGTTTTGTCATTATTTAGTGGGGCTTATATTGATAAAACAGGTACCGATTGGTTTCCAAATTGGGGACAATCAACTATTGTTGCTGATACCGTAATTGTCAACAACAACACAAAAAAGTATTCAAATTTTAATTATCAAGGCGTTCAATTTTCGAGCATAGCCAATGCAGAAAATATGAGATACCTGCACATTGATATCTGGACACCCAACTGTATTTCATTTCAGGTTTTTCTAATTAATACAAGTCCCGGTCTTGTTGAACAATCTGCTACACTTACCCCTACATTATCAGGATGGAATAGTTTTGATATTGCATTAACTCAATACAATACCATTTCACTCTCTAACGTAAACCAGTTGAAACTTGTTGGATTGCCATCTGGTACAAGTACTGTTTATCTTGATAATATTTATTTCTGGAAACCTGCCAATGTGCCTACACTTAGCAATTTTAATATTCCGTCTAAAGTAATGGGGGATGCACCTTTTGTCATCACAACACCTACAAGTAACAGTACTGGTGCATTTACTTATACAAGTAGTAATACCAATGTGGCCACAATTAGCGGTAGCACAGTTACTGTTAGAGGTGTGGGTACTGCAATTATTACAGCAACTCAAGCTGCAACAACAACTTTTGTTACAGCTTCAACTACAGCGCCTTTAATTGTTTCTTTTGCTCCACCTACAATAGCAGCACCAACTCCACCTGTTAGAAATACGACCGATGTTATTTCTTTGTTCAGTGAAGCGTATACCAATGTTGCCGGAACAAATTGGTTTCCAAACTGGGGGCAGTCAACAGTTGTTACAGATATTATGGTAGCGGGTAACGCTACTAAGAAATATGACAATCTAAATTACCAGGGAGTAGAGTTTGCTGGTTCAGTTAATGTGAGTGCAATGCAGTATTTACATCTGGACATTTGGACTCCAAATTGTACTGCATTTGATGTCTTTTTAATTAATACCATTCCATCTACTATAGAAAAAGCATTTACTATTAATCTTACAACTGCGGGTTGGAATAGTGTGGATATACCGCTTTCACAATACAACACAATCAACTTAGCTACCTTAACACAAATCAAATTGGTTGGTACCCCATTTGGCGGCAGCATAGTTTATCTCGACAATATTTATTTCTGGAAAGGAGTAGCAGCACCTTCACTTAATGTAACACAAACAACTTGTAGTGTTGCTACAGGAACTATTACTGTATCATCACCAACCGCAGGATTAGCGTTCAGTTTAAATGGCGGTTCTTACTCAAACAGTACCGGCATTTTTAGTGGATTGGTACCCGGCACTTATGCTGTAAGGGCAAAAAATATTGCTAACCAAGTTTCACCTTCGGTAACGGCTGTAATTAATCCACTAGAAATTGTACCGGGTGCACCTTCTGCTATTGTTGGAGTAAAGAACGTAAACCAATGCGATACTTTACAATCCTATTCTGTTGTAAACAATAGTAGTGTAACCTATGCATGGTCTGTAACTGGAACCGGCAATTCAGTTAAATCAGGACAGGGAACCAATGCTGTTGTTTTAATCATGAAATCAGCCGGTACTATTTCCGTTTATGCAAGAAATAGTTGCGCAAATGTTAGCCCTACAACTACTTTTTCCGTTACCAAAACAATCCCAACTACACCGGGATATATTTACAAGGCTTTTGAACCATCCTTGGTTTCAGCAGCCACCAATGTTTGTAGTTATACGGCAAGTGTTGTAGCTTCAACCGGTGTAAGAGATACTTTTAGAATTAAGCAGGTAGCATTTGCTATCGGATATATATGGGAAGCACCGGGAGGTTCTTTTGTTACCAATGTAAATGATACTACAATTGCTGTTACATTCCCTGATACGATCACACTTAGTACAACATCACCCCGTTACATTAAAGTGTATAGCTTGTCAGCATGTGATACAAGTTTACCAAGGGTATTGACTTTAACCAGAACATTACCTACAGCACCTGCAGCTATACAATCAACCTTTACCCCATCGGTTGCTGCGGTTACCGATGTTTGTTCTGCCATTGGTGGATCTCCAATAACCTATAGAATAAGAAAAGCAGCCAATGCTACTTCTTACGATTGGTCATTGAAGGTGGGTTCCAATGCTACTTTAGTGCATTTGAATGCATTAGGAGTAAATGATACGGCAGTTACTGTAGTCTATAATACAGGATTTACAAAAGATACTATTTCAGTAAAATCTGTAAATGGTTGTTCAGTAAGTCTTGCCAAGACACTTGCAGTAAGTGCAATAATGGCACCTCCTGCTGCAACTAACATTACATCATCTACGGGTAATTTCAATGCTTGTGCCGGTAATTCAGTACAGTACACTGTAGTTGCACCTGCACCTATGGCTACCCAAGGTATGGTAGTGGTGTACAGATGGACTATACCTGCAAAAACTTCTATAACGAGTGCAAATGCAGATAGTTCTGTAATTACATTAAGCTTCCAGACATTGTTTGCCGGTGGAAGTTTAAGCGTGAAAGCTTTAAGCGGATGTGGTATTTATAGTGCGGCAAAAGCAGCATCTTTCTTGCCACCAACACCAACAGGAATAACATCAGGTACGGCATCTTACAATGCTTGTATCGGTAATGTAATCCAATACACTGTTGTACCTACAGCATCTACCTCGTTGCAGGCTACTACACATCATTATCGTTGGACTATACCTGCCAGAACATCCATTACTGCAACCAATTCAGATAGTTCTGTTATAAGTGTAACATTCCTTGCTTTGTACACCGGCGGCAATCTTACTGTTAAAGGTGTTACGGCTTGTGGCGTTGCAGGCAGTGCAAAATCACAGCCACTAACTCATACAGGTTGCCCATCAGGTACGCGTATGAGCAATATTAAGGCACAGGAAATAACGCTTAACAAAGCAGCGATTTATCCAAATCCAAACAATGGTACTTTTAGTTTGAACATAGAAACAGGCATTAATACAACTATGCCTGCAAGTGTTCAGATTGTAGATGCTTTTGGCCGTCGTGTGGCACAATACAATACGATGAATGCAGCAGGAAAGATGAATAAGAACATTGCTGAAAACACTCTTGCACCGGGACTTTACACTGTTGTTTATACAGTGGGTAGCAAGACAGGATCAATCAAAATGATAGTAACCCAAAAGTAGCCGCCATTTTTAATGATAAAAGCAAAAAGAGGCTGTCTCAAAAGAGCAGCCTCTTTTTGTTTTATGGAAATAAACACTTCTAAAATGTTAATTTATCAGCTCGTTTTTCAAGTATTTACAAACTCAAACATTGAAAGCTAAAAGGTGACATTATATAATTTAATCTTTTTTAATAAGAGAAATATTAACACCTTAATTAGGGGAACTATTATAAATGTGATTTAAAAAACATTATAATTAAACATTTATCTTTTCTTTGTTACAATTTCAATATAATATTCTATTTAAATGTCCAATAAACTACGAACCCTACAGCTAACAGGTGTGGTCTTTCTTACTGTATCGGGCGGTCCCTATGGATTAGAACCTGTTTTGGCCTATGCAGGGGAACAGTCGGCTTTCTTATTGCTTATTATAGCACCGTTGTTATGGGATGTGCCAACAATATTTGTTGTACTTGAACTCAATAGTATGATGCCGGTTACAGGTGGTTATTATCATTGGGTAAAGAGGGCTTTGGGACTTCGTTGGGCTTTTTATGAAGGTTGGTGGACCCTATTATATACCATTGTAGATTTGGCTATTTATCCTGTGCTTTTTGTTGAATATGCTGCTTATTTTTTTCCTGAAATTCATAACATTAAATTGCCAGTTTGTCTCGCAATTATATGGCTTTCAGCATGGATAAATATAAGGGGAATTGTACCGGTTGCTAAGGTTTCTGTTGTATTGAGTTTAATTGTAATGATACCTTTTTTAATATTGTTTTGGATTGTATTAAACAGGTATTCTTTTTCAATTCCGGTACAGACTTTCAATCACACATCTTTTTCTAATCTGGGTCTTGCCGTTTTTACTATTATGTGGAATTTTTTGGGGTGGGATAATTGTACTACCTACGCCCAGGAAATAAGAAGACCAGTAAAGGCATATTTATTTTCAGTATCAACCTCCTTTATTTTGATACTTCTTTTATATTTATTGGCCATGTATGCAGCAATTAAAACAGGTATTTCTCTCCAGACTTTTCAGGAACAGGGTTTCCCGGCTGTTGGACTTTTAGCTGCTGGTAAATGGCTTGCATTTTTATTAGCAATAGGTGGTATGGCAAGTGCATTAGGCCTGTATTCAGGTGTTATTTTGTCCTTATCAAGAATACCTGTAGCCATGTCCTATGATAATTTGTTACCAAAAGTATTTTCAAAGCTACATAGGATATATACTACCCCCTATTTTTCCATTATTGTCTGTTCGATTTTAGTAAGTGCTTTGGTACTATTTACCTTTGAGTCTTTAGTAATTATGGATGTAACACTTTATGGAGCGGCTCTTTTTCTTGAGTATTTATCACTTATAAAACTTAGACAAACAGCCCCCAACGATATTCGTCCTTTCAAAATTCCATTGAATACAGTAGGATTATTTATTATGACACTCTTTCCCATAGCAATATATTTAGTGGCTATTTATGCAACTATTGTCTCGGGTGGTAATTCTATTGTTGCTTTGTTGTATGCGGCTACTGCATTAATAAGTGCAGAGGTTATTTGGATTATTATAAAACGAATAAGATTGGTAAATATTTAAAACTATAATACTCCGTATTTAAATAAATGGTGTGTTACAAACCTTTACCATTAACCTTAATTAACTCAAATAAAATTTGTAGATCTAATAATAGATTCACCATCAATGACAAAAGTCTGCTATCGAACTTCAAATTTCACCAAATTCATTATAGGAGTTAATTCAAAAATAAATTCTTTTCTAAAGGCCTTTTATTTCATTTGATACAATACGGGTATAAGTTTCAGCCCCGGCATTATTCAAATGATTGAAATCATGAAAATAGCGGGTACTTTCTTTAAATAATGGATGACTGCTATAATCCCTAAAATATACTCCTTCCTCATTGCATATTTTTCTTACTATTTCAATTGTTGGAGTAGGTCCATCTATTTTAAAAATAGGCGAGATATAAACAAGGACTTTACAGTTATTTCTATTGGCATCTCGTATAAAAGATTTGAAATTATTAACCTTTATGGAGTCTAAAGGCAATGTTTTTTTCTGCTCGTTTTTTAACTTGGCAAGATTTATATTTTTATAAAGTGGCTCATAACCTTTTATATCTTCCTTGTCGGTTTTGTTTAAAATATTGTTGTAGAAAATGGGCAATATAAAATAGTTATACCGATATAAAGTCGAAACCGTTTTCAAGTACTCATATTGACTTCGTAAATTTACAATAGGTTGTATTCCTTTATACTTTTTATAGTAAGGCAGTAGCACATACAACCGGTCATAATAAATTGTTGCCTCCTCCAGACCATCAGGGTTAAGATCAAGTATTATTATTTTGGGCTGATACCGTGATTGCATAGCTTTTAACAGGCTATACTGAAATAATATACCCTGACCATCTATGCCTGCATTGTAAGCAGTTGCATGTAGGCTGTCTTCAAGCAAAGTTGTTACATAATGATGGTTAGCCCTTGATGAACCAAAAACCATTACATCTTCATGGGTTTGGCTCATGGCATAGGTAATTCTGGAACTTTGACCACTTTTCATTTTAAAATAAAAATGCTCCAATGTTTTTCCAAAAGTCACGTCTATCAACACAAGTATTAGTAATAATACAAGCAACTTTCTTAAAAAAATAAATATATTAGTGTTCATTTTTTATTGGGAACCTGATTAAAATTGAAAATAAATAAACTGCCCACTATCAAATACGCCTATTAGTAAAAGCGTAAGAATAATAAATATATAGGACAGGTACCTGACGTACACATTTTTATTATAAAACAAAAGAAACCTTCCGCTAAAATATTCCGTTTTAAAATCTACAAATGCCAGTATTAAAATACCAATAACGCAGTAAGGCAATACGGCGGGATTGTTTCCACTAAATAAAGGGCCATGATCAAAGGCTATTTTATTAATAATAAGTAGGGCATCATCAAGACTATTTGCCCTGAAAAAAATCCAGGCAAAACCACAAAGAATGAAAGTAACAAGTATTTGTAAAAAATGAAGTAGTCGGGGTATTTTCGTAAGCCCGGATTTATGGTTAAAGTTATTT
This sequence comes from Segetibacter sp., assembly GCA_031423805.1. Lineage (GTDB taxonomy): Bacteria > Bacteroidota > Bacteroidia > Chitinophagales > Chitinophagaceae > Segetibacter. The sequence goes on from JANPGE010000079.1 coordinate 6,716, forward strand.
CGCAATCTAAGAGTTACCAATGCAAAAACAAGGTAGAACCCATGTAAAGCTCCCCATATTACAAATTTCCAGTCAGCTCCGTGCCAAAATCCGCTAATTAAAAAAACTATAAATAAATTGAAATACCATCTCGATTTTTTTACCCTGTTTCCTCCTAATGGAATGTAAACATAATCCCTAAACCAGGTGGACAATGACATATGCCATCGTGACCAGAATTCAGCAATATTGCGAGAGAAATATGGCCTTCTGAAATTCGTCATCAGGTCTATGCCCATTACTTTAGCAGAGCCAATAGCCACATAGGAATAGCCTGCGAAATCACAATAAATCTGAAGGCAGAAAAAGAATGTAGCCAGTAAAAGTGACGTACCGTTGTGTTGAGACACATTGCCATAAACCGGATTAACATAAGTTGCCAGCCTGTCTGCAATAACAACTTTCATAAAAAGTCCCCATAACATTAACCTCAATCCTTTAACTACTCTGTCATTATCAAAATAATGTTTTTCATGAAACTGATGTAATAGGTTTTGCGGTCGTTCAATAGGGCCCGCTACTAACTGTGGATAGAACATAACATACAAGGCATAAATCCCAAAATGCTTTTCCGCTTTCTGATTTCCTCTGTAAACCTCTATGGTATAGCTCATTGCCTGAAAGGTGTGAAAAGACAAGCCAATCGGTAAGATAATATTCCAAAAGGGTAACGGTTGTGTAGTTATGTGAAATGCACTAAGAATAGAATTGACATTATCAACAAAAAAGTTGAAGTATTTAAATATTGCCAAAACACCTACATTGGCTATAATGCTGATAAGGAGAAATGTTTTTCTTCTGCTGCCCTGGGCATTTTCAATTAAAATACCCGCTATATAGTCAATGATAATGGTAAATATTAAAATGAGAATATAAACAGGAATGAATGCAGTGTAAAAAATACAACTGGCAATTAAAAGGTGAAGCCAGCGCAGTTTATGCGGTAATAGAAAATAAAGTATAGTAACTACCGGAAAAAATATTAGAAACTGAAATGAATTAAATAGCATAACACTCTTCGAAAGTTAAAATAATTGAAACGCAAACATAAGTATTGTTTTAAATGGTTTTATAACCAATCTGATAATTGTATAAACGAGATGCAGATTTTACCAGCAAAAATCTTAAAAATGAACTAACCATCTATAATAAATCACTAATGCTTCTGTCAATTAATATTTGAAAATGTTATTTACAAAGAGGCATTAGAACAAGATCTCATAAAGGACATTTTTTTTATTAGCCCCAATAAATACAAAGAACCCGCTTTGAAAACAAAGCGGGTTCTTATCTAAAATCTAAAATCTAGAATCTAATATCTGGATTCTCACATCTAACTACTAATACCTGTACAATTCAGGTTTGAAAGGACCAGCCTTACTGATACCAAGATATTCAGATTGAGCGGTAGTCAGTTCGTCCAGCACCACACCAATTTTTGCAAGGTGAAGGCGGGCAACTTTTTCATCCAAATGCTTTGGCAGCACATACACTTTGTTTTCATAGCTGCTGTAGTTAGTCCACAGTTCTATTTGGGCCAAAGTTTGGTTGGTGAAAGAGTTACTCATTACAAATGAAGGGTGACCAGTTGCACAACCCAGGTTCACCAGGCGGCCTTCAGCCAAAACTATGATGTCTTTTCCTTCTATTGTGTACATATCAACCTGTGGTTTGATCGTATCTTTTGTAGTACCATAGTTGTCATTCAACCATGCCATATCAATTTCAATATCAAAGTGACCAATGTTACAAACGATGGCTTTGTCTTTCATTACACGGAAGTGAGCTTCTGTAATCAAATCGCGGCAGCCCGAAGCAGTTACAATAATGTCAGCTTCTTTAACAGCGTCAATCATTTTCTTCACTTCAAAACCGTCCATAGCAGCTTGCAATGCGCAGATAGGATCGATTTCAGTAACGATAACACGAGCACCTGCACCACGCAACGATGCTGCAGAACCTTTACCTACATCACCATATCCACCCACAACAGCAACTTTACCTGCCATCATAATGTCAGTAGCACGGCGAATCGCATCCACCAAACTTTCCTGGCAACCGTATTTGTTGTCAAATTTAGATTTGGTAACGCTGTCATTTACATTGAAGGCAGGAATAGGCAATGTGCCCGCAGCCATACGCTCATACAAACGGTGAACGCCGGTTGTTGTTTCTTCAGAAAGACCTTTCACGTGCTGAATCAACTCAGGATATTTATCAAAAACCATGTTGGTCAAATCACCACCATCGTCAAGGATCATGTTCAACGGACGGTCAGCACCGCCAAAGAATAGTGTCTGCTCAATACACCAGTCAGCATCTACCTGGCTCTGACCTTTCCATGCAAAGACACCTATGCCAGCAGCAGCAATAGCAGCGGCAGCCTGGTCCTGTGTGGAGAAGATGTTGCAAGAACTCCATTTTACTTCGGCACCAAGGGCAACCAAAGTTTCAATCAATACTGCAGTCTGAATAGTCATGTGAAGACAGCCTGCAATTCTTGCGCCTTTCAGTGGTTGAGTAGCACCGTACTCTTCACGAAGCGACATAAGACCCGGCATTTCAGCCTCGGCTAAACGAATTTCTTTACGACCCCAATCAGCAAGACTCATGTCAGCCACCTTGTAGCCAAGCGCAAAGTCAATCTGTGTGTTTGTTGTTTCCATTTCTTTTAAATTATAAATTGAGAGTTAAAAATTATGAATTTTTCCCGTCATTGCGAACGAAGTGAAGCAATCTGCTTTCGACCATTCGTTCATTTTCATTAATCTATTAGGACAATCTTAACGAAGCATTGCCACTTTTTGGTTTTGCCTTCCCATTTTTACTTTTTTGCACAAGCTTTAGTTTCTTAATCAGGCTTCATTGGCGTCGCACTCTTGTACCTTTTTTTCTTTATTCCACTTTCCCATAATTTACCTAACACTTCAGACTTTACACCAAACACTTACTTTGTGTTTCTCTCTGTCTTTGTGCCTTTGTGGTTTAATTCCTCTGCAAACTTACCATCCTTAGTGAAATGTTCTACATTAAACCATAACTTTGGAACAGAAATAACAATTCCTTCATTTCGGTAGAATAAAACACTGTTTGACTATGGCAAAGACAATCCAAAAAGAAGAAACAGCTATTGGCAATTATCCACTCGACGAGAAAGACCTCTCCATTTTGCGTCTTTTACAGCACAATGCCCGAATAACCGTCAAAGAAATTTCTGAAAAAATACACCTAAGCACAACTCCTGTGCATGAACGGATAAAAAGAATGGAAGAAAGCGGTGTCATAAAACAATACGCAACGTTGGTTGACCACACCAAAGTAAAAAAAGGGCTTATGGTCATCTGCTATGTATCCCTCAAGCAACACAGTAAAAATGCCGGCGACAAATTCATCAAAACCATCCACGAACTCAACGAAATAATTGAATGCCTCAACATCTCCGGCGAGTTTGATTTCATGCTCAAAGTCATAGCCGAAGACATGAACGACTACTACAATTTTCACGTAAACAAACTAAGCCAAATAGAAAACGTAGGCCATGTTCAAAGCATCTTTGTAATGGGGATAATCAAGCAGACACATGTGGTGGTGTAAGGGAGTTAACTGTTCTTATTGGTCAGTTGCTCAATATCGTCTTTGTCCTTATATCTCCCTGCTGCTGCTTTAGCCTGCAATAAATGTTTTAGATGGATATATTTCACTTCTACATTTTCCTGAATAAACGATTGACAAAGACCGTATGCTTCATTAAAACCAACCCCTTTTATTTGATTGAGTATTTCTATTCGAAAAGGTTCCCTGCCAATTCCCCAAACATCGTTTTTACTTTCTATAAATTCACTTTCAGAAAAAATTGGAGCACCAAATCTTTTGTAGGCTTTGGACAATTTCAAATAATTTTCAGGTGTTTTATTTACCCATACATCCATATCTGCTGTACTTCTTGTATATCCGTGCAATATAACAGCATACCCGCCAACAAGAATATACTCAACATTTTCTTGATTTAGGGCATCAATAAACTCTATAAAATCTTGGTTGAATAAATTAGCCATTGGCATGTTTTCTTGCAGTCAAAACCGTTCTGTCAACTTTTGTCTGTGGAGTTACTCCGTAAATCTGGTTAATTATTGCACAGGCAGCATTCAACCTTTCCAGCGGGGTCTTATCCTTCCAGTAGCTTACATGATCGTTTGCTTCGGCAAATGATTTTGCGGACACTACAGTTCTATCTATTCGCGGTGGTTTGTTTTCCATAATATAGAGGATAAAGATAGAGAAGAGTTGAAGAAATTCAGTCTTAAGATTTTCTCCGATAGTTGAAGGTTACGAAGGAACCGCTTGATTTTAAATGAAATGAATGAAGTGTTATGTTTATAAATATGGTGCTATTAATTGTAATTTCATTTTAATTTTACAGGACACTAAACAAATACCAATTGCTGTTTTAGTATCTTTTGTAACATTGATAAAGAGTGGGATAATTTTATGAACAAACTTTTCAAAGCAATAACTACATTGTATTTAATCATGTCATACTCTTTAAGTAGTGGACAGGGCGATGTAGATAGTATAAAAAATTATTGCAAACTTTTGAATCAACTTTCAATATCTCCGTCTAACAAATTGATAAAGATAGATTTAGGAATGGGCGCTGTTTTACATGGATATTTTATTGCAGATAGTTTAATTCACATTCATTGGTTTAATGCTCATACATCTTTATGGCAAAATGATTTCTATTACAAAGATGGTTATATTGTACTTGCAAGGTATCGTAAAAGAAGACCGATGTTAGAAGGCCAAGAAATGGAGGTATTGTTTGATGATACTTATTATTTTGACCAAAAAAAAGTAATCAAAAAGGAATTTATTGGAAGTAGAAGTAAGAAGGTGAGAAAGGAAATACAGAATGATATCTTAAAAGAAGCTTTACAATATAGAGACATGTTGTTGTCAGAAAAAATGAAAAAAGAATGATTTCAAGAATATTATCACATAGGCTATCCCATTAGTAATCATGTTCAAAGAGCTAACTTTTCAATAAAATGAATAGTATCACTAATAACTCTAGAAGAAATTTAAATTTTCGTCACTAAACAATCATTGTTTTACTTTCAAATCCCAGATCGAAAACAAACTCTCTATTTTGGTTGGGTTATGCACATTAAACAACGTTGGGGAACTTATAACTATTTTCTTTACCCCCCCCTTCCTAAATTATCCCCCGCCATTCATAAAGATTTAACGATGCAATGATTTAAAACGTTGTACCTTTTCCCTACAATTCAAAACAACTTTTTTACACTTCCGAATCAAGAAAATAAAGAGAATAAAACATTCCCTTGTCTCTTTGTCTCCTTTGTTCCTTTGTGTGAAATCACTCCCAAATATTCTGCCTTATGATGGAAGAAAATCCACTCCAAAATTGGTTGGCTAGCCTTACAGGAGACCTGCAACCCGGCAATCCCAACGACCCTGCGGTCAGTACCGACGAACTGTTTAAACACCTCAAACTATCGTTGCCAACAACAGCACAGTTAAGCCAAAGCCGAGTGCCAAAGTTTGCTTTCGAAAACATTCAGCCCTCCACCATTGCATCGCTGCATCCTGACCTTCGTGAACAAGTGTTGAAAGTGGCAGGCGCAGAAGGCATGCAGGGAAACGAGTTTAAGGTTTTTGTTCGTGAATCCCCCGTTAGGGATGTGAATGCTTTACGTTCTATACCTTCATGGGCAAGCGGTGCAGCAGTTGAAAGAACATTTGGGCCTTTTGTAAATATTGACGGTCGCCGCCTGTGGTTCGACTTTTTTCGAGTCGAAAAATTAGTCGCTATTTACAATAACGTTAGTGGGTTTCCCCCATTGCTGTTTAATATTACAGTCAGCAAACTCTGGAGCAGTACCAACAAAGCTTTGCTTGCCCCTACAGAGCAACATTACGATTTAGATAAAGACAGCAGTATTTGGATACTTTCTACATTGCTTGCTGCCAATGCCCCTGCGGGAAAATATACAGGTCTCACTATTTCTTCCGGCACTATTGACATCAGTGAAATGCCGGCAATCAATGGTGACAAGACTACAATTTCTGCTAATGCAGTAGTAACAGTCAAGCTCAAATTGCGTCAACAAAAAGTAACCGATGCCGACCCTACAAGCCCTTACGGCGAAGATGCACGACAAGCCGAGTATGCATTGCCTGATACATTGGAGTTTCACTTCAGTGGAAATGCGGGTAGCAAAGTTGATTTTATATCCGACTCCAAATCCTTTATGTTTGGTCAGAACATTTCCTATAAATGGGAAGGCGCAGCGGGTAATTATAATGCCGATATTGCGCAGCTTGGCTTTCCTTTAAAAGCATCAGAAGAAGAATTTATCATCAATAAATCAGCATCTGATTTTACACAGTTTGCAGGCAAAGCCAAAATACTGATACCCTTTTGGGGACTGCCTTTTGCTGAACTGGATTTGGCAAACATACATCCTGCTGCCGGTATTGGAGGCATTGGCATTATTGCCGACAAAGGATTGAGCGCTACATGGACTAATTTGCAACATGGCCCCATACAACTTCACCTTGTAATAATCGGTGGTCAACCCGGTGTGTTGGGTATTGCAACTGGCCTTGCTTCTAACATATATGCAAGGCAACGGTTCTTGCTTTGGCAGGATAAGCAAAACCCCAATGCATCTTCCGCCGAAGTAACATTTGGCAAGCAGTTTAAGTTCCAGTTTTTTAGTGTTGCCAATGGCAATGAAGTATTGGATGCAGTTGTCAATGCCTCCGTAGATGCAGACAGGCCGATTGATGTATCTGCAAGACCTATTCCTATAAAGACAAAAGATTCATTTTTTGTGTTGATGGCTAATAAGGCATTTAAAGCCTTGCTGCTATTTGACAACAATATAATTGCAGACAATTTTGTAGTAGATCCTAACAATCCGTTTCCACAAAAAACAATGTCTCTGGCATTGGAAAATGCACTCTTTACTACATCAGATATCAACGGCTGTTTTCTCGCAGGAGAATTGGGGCATGATTGGAAAAAGGTAAATAAAGGAATACTATACACGGCCTTTGCAGTGTATAAATACATACCAATGTTGCCAGATCCTTATGCAGCTAATATTGGCATCTTCCAACGTTTTGTAGAAACACGGGTGGCAGACAATACACACGCTACCAACAGCATATCAATCAATGTTAAGTTGCCGATTATGGTATTGCTTTGCCAGGTAAAATTTGGCTTGGTACAACCCGGCGAACCTGACAATGCAGATGTTGCATTTCATTTGTTGCCGTTTGTACTGCCTGCCTCCATTAAACAAAAGGAAGTTGCTTTTGGAGGTTCATTTAATGAAAGCCAGGAAAACCAAAATGTAGATTTCACAGGTGCAAACATTGGTGAATTTACACGTGGTGCTGTTGCTAACGACCTGGGGTGGAGCAGGTTTTTAGATACTTTTTTCAAAGACGATTTTTCCCTGTTGGATGTTAGCAGCCACGCCAATCAAATGGGCATCAGCTTCGGTTCTTTTGGTGGCAGCAAAGGCAGGGTTAGTTTAATAAAAGAGTTTGGAGTCAATACAGAAAGCGACCAATTACAGTCATTGTACAGTATTCCATTTAAAATAGTTAACAAGCAAATGACTTCTCCGAGCTTGTTTACACGAAGTTTTTTACTACCCCTCATAGCATGGGAACCCGTTCATAATTTAACCCCAGCACATGTAGCAGGCGACCCACCCGACGGCTTGAACTTTTATCCTGACGATGGTGGCGCAACCCGCATTTTCAACAACAGCTTGCACTATGTACCGTTGGCACCAAAGCCTGTAATAAAGGACATCATCAGGCGTTATAAAGAAGAGAATGGCAATGTTACGTGGAGTTATTTTACTTTGCCTTTTGGGTTAAAAGCACTCTCCATACTAAGCAAGGAAAAGCAGGCACCGCATGCTCCAAAGATTCATGGCAACCGGCCTGTTTTTAATAATGACCTCCGTGGAGGTATTCAGGTACAACTCGATGCAGGAAAATTACATACTGATAAGTTCCCCATGTTTAATGGTGCCATAGAACAGTTGTCAAACATATTAGATGCTAATGGTAATATAACCAATGCTGGTACATTGGGCAGAAGTGTCAGTACTATTTTCAACAAAGAGTTTACTTTCCATCCCGGGTTTCCTTTAATAGAAAACCGTGGTGTTCCATTGTCGCGAATTGATTACAGCGGTTATGGCGCCAGCATTTTCAACAATTGGTTTAATCCCTATGCACAGATAGCACAAACCAGTCAGACCAAATTTGATGTTTTTGTTGGAAGAACTGCTCATGAAGTAATTCAGGTGCGCAGTATCGTGTATCCATGGGGCATTCATGTGGTTAGGACAGTTGTACTATATCGAACTAATACCGGATATGTATATCGGGTAGATACCGGTTGGCAGGCCGAAAGCGATGGCGAGTTTAACTTTAATTACAACCTGCTCATTCCTCCCGAAACGGAAAATACAACGCCGCAGGATTCGCATTACAACATCCACCCGGGCATTGTAAAAGGCTTGTTCAATATCAAGAACATTGTGGAGGTAAATGAACTGCCATTTAACACTAATAGCATTGTTAGAAATGGCGACCATTATCTCAATGCAAACAATGAAGTAAAACTTTCAGATGGAACTGTATCGCAAGCCGCAGTTTTACAGAAAATAACTTTTGATGCCAACATAGAAATTGAAGGTGTAATACAAGGCGGTGACGCACAAAGCAGGGTTGCAAGCAAAGGTGTTGTCGGTTATGTGCAATTGGCACCAATGGGAGTTCCGCTTTCACCTGCCGCCTTTACACAACTGATAACACATGCAGGAGGTTCCATAGGCGCTGCTGTAAATTGTGTGGTTGATATCAACGGCAGTAACCAACGGATGCGGCTTAACAGGGTTGATGTTAGCAATGAAGTATCGACAAATACCAACGATGTGTTTATTGCCGCAGCAAGAGGAAGTGCCATATTGCCCAAAGACGGCTCATGGAGTATGATAAGACACACCGCATCAAGTGGTGAGGTAGTGCCTTTGCCCGAAAACATAACTGTTCCATTAATCAGGGTAGGTAAATTGATCATGACGGGCAAGGGAGATGTAGCATTGCAAGGCAATTCCAAAGACAATTTGCTGCGGATAGCCAATCCCACAGAACTGCTTCGTGCACCGGCTTTGAATACCATTAACTATGGCTTTTTACAAAATACAGGCACACAAAAAGCATTGTTTCTTACTCCGGCTTTCCAGGAGGGTGTTCAGCAACTGATGAGTAAAACACCGCCATTGTTTGCAGATGCCTACCGCATGATGAGTTCCAAAGCCATCTTTCCGAATATTGGCGATGCCATCAGCAATTTCAAAGATGTCATTCCTTTAGACTCTAGCAAATTCACCGAAGGTGCGCTGAAAGATGGTGCTGATAAGGTTTTCCAACTGATGAAAGTTGCAAGCAATGTCGCCGACGCAGCAGGTCAGTTGCAGGACCAGGCTTACAAGTTGTTGAAAAATGTAGAGGATTTTGACCTGCCAACCGGCGATTGGAAACTGATAGACGAAGACTTCCTGAAAATATACATTGAGTATAAAGCAACACCAAAGGGTAAGCCTGAAGACAAAGGCAAACTCAACTTTGATGTGGACTCCATGGCAGGTAATCTTGCTGACAAATGGAAGAGCCGCATGAACAATCTGGCGATGGTGGTTGACCTCGGGCCATTCCCACGACTGATGACCATCAAAGGAAACTTTGATGCTAAGAAAGGACAGGAATCTGCTTATGGTGGCGATGAGGGCGGATTCGGAGGATTGCCCGTTCCGGAAATAGAATTTAGCCCCGTTTTGCAAACGGCCATGGACATTTTGCAAATACTGCAAGACCTAAGCGGAGGTGATTATAAAGCCGCATTAAAGAAAGGTTTGAAGATAGCCATGAGCAACAGTGCCGGCACATGGGAATACAAGTTTGAAGCAGCCAAAGAAATACCGGTCATTAAGTTTCCGTTTGGTCCGTTGTATGAAGACCCTACCCAGCCATTGAAATTAGAGGCTTCGCTAAAGGTGGGTATGTATTTCAATGCTGCCCTGATGATAACTACTGATCCTAAAAAGTTATTGCCGACAGCAGGTGCTTTTGTTGACTTTTACGGACAGGTAAGGGTAATGTGTGTATCACTTGCTGCTGCAACTGTATATGCTGTTGGTCAGGCCAACCTTGGAATAGCTGGCGATACTGCCAAAGGCCCATCACTACACATGAAGTTTGGCTTTGGGGTACAATTGGTGGTAGGACTTCCTGTAGTAGGCAATGTGAGTGTGATGTACATGGCAGGTGTAGAAATTTCGGTTGACAAAACAGAAGTAGTTGTTTCAGCATTCCTGTTGTTCCGCGGACATGCAGAGTTGATTGGCGGGCTTGTCAGCATCACCATAACAATTGAAGCC
>JANPGE010000080.1:0-12841 GCA_031423805.1 Segetibacter sp.
TTTAAATGCTTCAGCATTTTTTATATCGGCAACCTGATAAGTTAAGTGTTGGGCAAAAGTTTCCCATTTGCTGTCATCTGCTTTTCCGCTTCGCGAAAATTGATTGACACCATCTTTCATTTTTTCACGAAATGCTTCATCTGTATAGGTTGTACGACCGGTGCCAATCATAGCAAATTCTTCGGGCAACCAACCGTCTAAAAATAAGTTGTATAGGGCAGGAGCAAGTTTGCGATAATTAAGGTCGCCGGTAGCACCGAAAATTACAAATATTGTAGGGTCACATTTTTGAACGGGCATAGTTTGTTTTTGATTGTTTCTCTTTTTTATAAATATTCTTTGTGTGTCTTTGTGATGCTGCTTTGTGGTTATGAATGCTATTTTAACCACAGAGGACACAGAGTGAAAGGCAACACAGAGAGCACAAAGCGTTTTGTTTTATTCAATTTAATCTGCAAAAAATATTGAGATGCAAATCACCCCTGCCATTCCGTATGAAAAACACCTTCTTTGCCAATCAATTCATACGTATGAGCACCAAAATAATCCCGCTGTGCCTGTATCAGGTTAGAAGGCATTTTTTCGCTGCGCAATGTGTCAAAATAGGTGAGGGCAGAAGCATAACAGGATACACCAATACCCGCTTCTATAGATTTTGAAACAATGCTTCTTGCACCCTGTAATGTTTCGGTTATGATGCTTTGAACATCTTTATCTAACAACAAATGTTGCAGGTTGTTGTCATTGCTGTAAGCTTTATAAATATCATTCAAAAACAACGAACGGATGATACAGCCACCACGCCATATTTTGGCAATTTCGGCAAGGTTAAGATTGTAACTGTAATCTTTGGAAGCCTTTGACAACAGGTGCATACCCTGCGCATAGGTAATGACCATGCTGCAATAAAAAGCCTGTTCCAATTCTGTAAGCAAAGCAGCTTTATCACCCTGCAACGCCACCTTTGAAGGATACAATGCAGCCATTTCAGTACGCAAGGTTTTATACTTTGACAAATCACGGAGTGCAACGGCTGTGTCTATTACCTGCAACGGCATTTCCAAATCCATTGACACTTGCGATGTCCACTTGCCGGTACCTTTTGACCGTGCTTCATCTTTTATAGCATCCAACAGCAATTCATTTTCTCCGGGTGCTTTGTAGGCAAAAATATCTTTGGTAATGTCAAGCAGGAAAGATTGCAACCGGCCTTCGTTCCATTGGGTAAAGACCTGACCGATTGCTACATTGTCCATTTGCAGACCTTTCTTCATTATCTCGTAAGTCTCGGCTATCAGTTGCATAATTGCGTACTCAATACCGTTGTGAACCATCTTTACAAAATGACCTGCCGAACCCGGACCAATATAGGTAACACAAGGCGCACCATCTACTTTGGCCGCTATGGATTCAAAGACGGGTTGCATGATTTCATAAGCCGCTTTATCGCCACCGGGCATCATGCTTGGGCCACGACGTGCACCTTCTTCTCCACCCGAAATGCCCATGCCGAAGAAGTGAAAACCCTTGGTCTCCAACTGTTCTACCCGGCGGTTGGTATCTGTAAAGTGAGAGTTGCCGCCATCTATAATAATATCGCCTTTGTCTAACAGCGGCGTGAGTTCATCTATAACTGCATCTACTATTTTGCCCGCAGGCACCAACATAATGATAGAACGGGGCGTTTGCAGGCTTTGCACAAAAGCTGTGATAGTGGTAAATGATTGTACTTTTTTGCCAACACCTTCTTTGTCTAACAGGGCAGCTTTAGTAGCATCTTTATCGTACCCTGCCACGGCAAAGTTGTGGTCGGCCATATTAAGCAAAAGATTGCGCCCCATAGTGCCAAGCCCTATCATACCAAAAGTGTATTTATTGGTCTGTTGATCCATAGATTATTTTTTGATAAAGATATTGGATAAATGGGAGAGGGGGGGAGGGGAGTATTTTGCATAATTGGCTAATGAAAAAAAATATTTATTTTATATAAATTTATTTTTTTTAATAAAGTTTATTAATTTTAATAAAAAATATAATGAAAGCTTTATATTATTTGACAATTGGGATTTATTCTATAATACTACTTCAAAGTTGTAGTTCCTGCAACGATGGAAAACAAAAAGTCGATGAAATAACATTAGCTGATGCAAGTGTTGTTTGGTGGATGGCACCAGGTATTATTGCCCAAACGGATTCTATTTATGAAAAGAACAATCTCAAAGTAAATAGTTTTGATGTACAGACGGGACTCGCTTCAAAAAATGCTGTAATATCCGGCTCTGCAGATATTGGACTTGTTGCATCTACACCTTTGGCAATGGGGGCTTTTAACCATGATGATTTAATTATTTTATGTAGCTATGTTGAATCAAAAGAGTTGATTTCGTTAGTTACACGTAAAACAAATGACACTTCAAAATTTTCTAAACCAAAGACACCTGTTGCTGTTGTGAAGGGTACTATTTCAGAACTTTATTTATATAATTATCTAAAAAATTACTTCCCAAATGAAGTAAAGGAAATTATGAAAAACCAACTAAATGTAAAGCCCGCTGATATACCAAATACTTTAAAAAAAGGAAGTAATGCAAACTCAGCTTCAATATGGGAGCCTTTCGCAACATTTCTAGCGAATGATAGCACCTTAAAAATTAATCGTTCTCCAGATATTTATACCCACAGAATTTATATAGTCACTACTGCAAAAGTTTTAAAAGATAAAAGAGTTGCAGTTGAAAAATTTGTAAAATCAATAGAAATGGCTTGTCAGAATATGAATTCCAATAAGCTAAGAGCACAATCAACGATAAAATCAAAATTCCCAAAACAAGTAAAATCAATGACTTCGCTTTGGGATGAAGTTACATTTGATGTAAAATATGATTTTGGCAATATGAAAGAACTTATTTTTAAAGATGCGCAATCATCATGCGAACTGGAGCTAACACCAAAGGATAACAATGGTAAATGCAAGAAATTAAATGCTAATGATTTAGATTATTATTTTGATCATAACTTTAAAAAAGAAATCACTAATGCTAACAAAAACTGATTTCAGGATTGAAACTTTAATTAAATGTTTTAATTCTGATGATAATGAATTTAAAGCATTTTATGATAAGGCAATTGACATAACTTTTAGAAATTTTGGATTAAAAAGGGAGTTATTTAATCCAATTTATGTAAGTGATATTTGTTTAGCAGACTGCCCTTACTGTGGGTATAGGGTTTCGAACAAAGGAGTTCAAAGAAAAACATTGAAACCGTCCGAAATCCTGCAAGAGGCTAATTTTTTAATTAAAAGAGGAGTAAAAAATATATTGCTTTTAGCAGGTGATTATAAGCATGATAAGTATCTTGAAATGCTCAAAGAAAACATAAAAGCAATTAAGGAGTTAAATAACACAAATTGGTTAGGGGTTGAAGTAGCAACTCTGGAAATAGAAGAATATAAAATATTAATGGTGGCTGGTGCAGAATCGGTAACTGTTTTCCAGGAGACTTATAACAGAAAAAGATATTCAGAACTGCATAAAAATATGCAATACAAGGGTGATTTTGATTTCAGATATGATGCACAGGAAAGAGCAATTTTAGCAGGAATTAAAGAAGTTGGTTTTGGAGTTCTTTATGGTGTCGGTTTTTGGAAAGATGATACTATTCAAATGGCAGAACATGCATTTAAAATTCAAGAAAGATATCCTTTTGTCAAATTGCGATTTTCATTTCCGAGATTACAACTAAGTAAAGGCCAAGATGAGTCTTGTAAGACAGAGGAAATATCAGAAATGGAATTATTAAAAGCAATTGTTGGCATTCGTTTGCTATTCCCCAAAGCGTCTTTAGTACTAACTGGTAGGGAATCTGTAGAGTATTTGATCAGAAGCGCATCTGTTGTAAATGTGTTGGGTTACAATGGCGCAACATCGGTAGGTGGATATACACAAATTGGATATGGATTTAACCAGTTTGAATTAAATAAAAAAAGTGCCTATGACAATTTTCGCGAACAATTAAGCTTAAAAGGATATGGAACACTTCTGGCATAAACTGACGCAAATAAACATATGCAACCTCTTTGTTTTTATAATGGAAATATTATGCATTGCAGTATTAGTATATTTTGTTTGTAAGTCAGTTTTTTTTATAAAACTTGACATTCGTGAAAAATTAACTTTAAAAAATGGAAAAATACATTACAAAGGCTTTCCAGCCTTGGCAATTATATATTTATTTTTTTCAATTTGTTTTATTTTTTTCTTTATTACTTCATTTGATGAGATATTGTCTATCTATTTGAATGGATATAAAGTTATTCAAGGCATAATTACTACGAATTCTGAAACTACACTTGAAAATTCCTTAACAAGTATTGATAATATGTATGAAAAAATGTATATTATAGTTATTTGTTTAATGTTATCAGCATTCTCGATAAACTTTTCTAAATCTTTATCAACAATGAATGCCCTAGAATTTGATTTACTAGGACCAAAATCTTTACATGAATTACTTAATAGTAATGGTAATTTTAATTATTTAGTTTGGGAAAGATGGATAAGAACCTTTACAGGCCTGGTATTTATTTTAGTGGAAAAGGAACTTTATGACATTGATTATTATACATCTAATAATACTTTGATTAAAATGGAGGAGTTACAAAATATAATGGGAATTTTAGCTATTTTAATTTTTTTTCTATATATTTCTTTGACTATATGGTTTTATGTAATAATAAGACCAAATACAAAAAAGGATTCTGATTTTACAATTTTTAATAAATATATCCCATTTCAATTTGTTGCAGGAATTATTATTTCAGGCTGCTTTCTTTGGCTTTCATATTTAACAGCTTTTAATTTTAAAGAAATGAATTTTGGGACTAGTTTGTTTATAATAGTTTTAATAGTTGCATATTTATTTTTTTTTATATCTGTATTTATGATTGAAAGTAAATTTATTAGTAAAGTAAAACAAAAATTAATTAGTGAACATCCAAGTGTCTGATTTATATCTTAGCATTTTAAGATGGCTTTTGGGCTTATCAATAGGTTGTACTTTGGGTCTATTATTCGCACTGTTAGGCAATTTAAAACCAACAAAATCAATCTTCAAAATCCTAAATGACTTCTTTCGAGCTATTCCAATTATTGGTTTAGTTCCAGTAATACAAATGAATATTGGCATAAATGAATATGGCAAAATTGGTCTAATAGCTTGGGCTGTTATTTTTCCAGTTTGGATAACTGTAAGGAATTCTTTAGAAAAAAATCTTGAAAGTGTAAATCTCGTTTTAATAGCGGCAAAAATTACTTCACTCAATTATTTTAAATTATTCACCCTGCCTAAAGTTTTAGGCGGATTTCTAAAAGGGGTTGAATTAGCTATTGGCATAGCATGGCTTGCTGTTGTAGCGGCAGAATGGATAGGAACATATACTCAAGGTTTTTGGGCTGGTGGTCTAGGTTATAAATTACTTACAGGGTATGAGCTGAACAATTGGCGTACAGTGCATGTTTCAATATTAATCTTTGGATCTCTTGGTTTTCTATCAGCTTATTCATGGCGCTGTTTAATGTATTTCGTTTTTCAAAAAAATAAATCATTCAATCCCATTATAAAAGAAATTATTACAGCATAAATGACCAATACAATTTTTAAAATCAAAAATTTGAATTTGGTTATTGACAATCATAACCTACTAAACCAATTTTCTTTTGATTTCTTAAAAGGCGAAAGAGTAGGTTTAACCGGCCCATCAGGTTGCGGTAAGTCAACTTTTATAAAATCAATTATTAACAATTCCTTTCCTAAAAAATCTACATATGATTTTTTTTCAAATAATAGTATCATAATCAGTTCATATATACCGCAAAACAATGGCCTTTTACCTTGGTTTTCTTTGAAAAAAAATTTATCTATTTTTTCAAAAGATACATCATTTACAGAAAATGTTGTAGAACATTTTAGTTTAAAAAATAGCTTATACAACTTCCCTCATCAACTTTCAGGCGGTGAATATCAGAGAGCAACACTTGCAAACGCTTTGATTAACAAGCCTGACTTATATATTGCGGATGAACCATTAACAGAGTTAGATATTACAAACAAATGGAAACTTTTATCATTTTGGAGCAAACACATTTTGAATACAAATGCTTCGCTATTACTTGTTTCACATGATATAGAAACACTTTCTTATTTATGTGATAGGATAATTGTTTTGTCTGACAAACCTTCAATTATAATAAAGGAAATAGTGATTTACAGTCAACATCCAAGAAATCTTGATTTTTTAGTTTCAACGGAATTTATTGACGCAAAAAAGGAGTTGCTGAAAATAATAAGTAAAGAAAAATTGGGGTAAATAATGTCTTTTTTACCCAAGCTAGTGTAAGTGTTCGTTGTGCTCGTTTAGATTTAAGGGAAGCGAAACTGAAATGAAACATGGAAAGCAGGACTTTGCCTTGTAAACAAAAGAGTGATTGAGTAATGGTTCCTATGCTGTTTCATGTGGTGTTCCCGATAGGACTGAAAAAAAATCACCTGCATCAAACAAAACAATATAAGCTGTTGGTGAATCTCTAATCCCGTTATTCGGGAAACACCAACAGCGGCGGTAATATGTTTTGCTATCAGCAGCAGGCGAGAACACTGGCTAAGGTGCTATTTATTAATAATCCATAAAATAATTAATTATACAAAATATTCTTTTACTTTATTTAAATCTGCTTTTCTCGTAGTATTAAGTTTAATGTTTTCTTCTAAGATTTTTTCAATTTTCGAAGAAATTATAGGGTCAATTGCTGTAACAGTAATTACGCCATTTTTGATATTATGCGAAACAAGACCTATTGCAGTGCTAGCTACTATAAAACCAAAAAAGTAATCTGACGATGTCAAGTATGCCTCTTTAGCAAAATCTTCTCGATTAAATGAAATCTTTTTATCTAATGATAGTTTTAACGCATATATCGCTAATAAACCTGCGAAAGAACTCATACTTAAAAACTTATTTATTTGTTGTTCGCTTAAATTATTTTCAGACATATAATTACAATTAATTTTGTTCTGTGATTTTTTTTGTATTGCTAATTGTGTACAAAATTCTTATTATATAGTAAATAGCCGTTAAGTATGTTATGGCACTAAATAATAGAGAGGCTATTGATAAATTATGATTATATAAATTCCAGGTGTTGCTTCTGATAAGAAATGAAAATATGACAAAAACAAATGATAGACTTAAGTATATAAAAATTATCCAAAACTGGGTAATTGGATTTAAACGACTCAACTCCTCTTTTGTTTTCGAATCGGCTTTTTTATATTCTTCAGTAGTCTTATTAATCGTCTCTTTTATTTTTTCTGGATAATTCTGTACTTCTTCTGCTGCTTGTTTACTTATCTTATCTTCCGTTTCTTTTGCTAACTCTTTTCTTCTTTTTTCTCCAGCACTAAAAGTTGATAAAAGGTTTATGATAATTGGAACTATAAATGTAATTGTGGCAATTAAAAGCCTTGAAAAAATGTCAATACAATTGTTCATAATCCAAATTAACAGGTGTAAATTTATATGATAGCTTTAAAATTTAGTACTAGGCGAAGATTATTTTTTTATAGTAGTTTTTAGAAAAAATTTAGCATTAATTATTTTTTTATTAATCTAATGTTGGTGGATTGCCTTAAACTAAACATTTCAATATATAAAAGACAAATTTATACAATATTTAAACCTCTTATAGACTTTACAAAGTAAATTTTAATATAATAATTATAGTCTCAATATCTTAATATTTAACCACTTCCAAATTTATTTTGATTCTTCAAAGATAAGTATCCTACAGTACAATTCATTTCAACAATTAACAAAACCCCTATTGTTTTTTGCTTGTGTTAGCAGAAATAATCATGAAAGCAACGCTGTTGCATGGTGATCTTCCCCCGCTAGTGTAAGTGTTCGTTGTGCTTTAATTTTTAGCAAAGCGAATCTTAAATGAAACATGAAAAGCAGGACTCCCGACTGAAGTGCGGGACACGGTTCGTCCGGTAAGCAATAGAGTGCTTTTTTGCCTTTGGGTGTTAGCATAAAGAAGCATGAAAACAATGCTGTAGTCCCATAAAATGCTGGATTAATGCATCTGCAACATACAACAACACCTGCCTAACAAAATAAATTTATCTTCCCGTAGATTCACCTATATCTATTCAGATGAAAGCCTTTCACGTTTTACCTGGACATATTTTAAGCATATTGACGAAACACGTAAAACAAGAAATAAGGTATTTTTTACAGCAAAAATGTCTTATTTTCATTTATTTTGTAAAATAAGGTTTTATTTCAAACCTTATTTGTTAAATTTGTGTCTGTTATGGCATTATCCCTTTTTTCAGAAGAGCAAATTATAGCAAGGCTCCAATTTGAAAATCCCTGGTGGGCAACTGGTGATTTAGATAGTTATTATCAAGCGTTTTCACCGCGGCTCTATTTCAATTTATTCTACGCACTGGTTAAGAACACTACAGTGCATAGGGCAACTGTATTAATGGGGCCAAGACGTGTAGGAAAAACTGTTATGCTTTACCACACCATTCAACAATTAATTTCCGAAGGGATACCTCCTCAAAAAATTTTGTATGCATCCATCGAAACGCCGATTTATAACAACATTCCGCTTGATGAACTATTTACCATGGCTAAAAAGGCAACTGGCAACATGGACACAAATGGCTGGTACATCTTTTTTGACGAAATACAATATCTAAAAGAATGGGAAGTTCATTTAAAGACATTGGTTGATGTTTACCATCATACAAAATTTATTGCAAGTGGTTCTGCTGCTGCGGCTTTAAAACTAAAAAGCAATGAGAGTGGTGCCGGTAGATTTACTGACTTTATGCTGCCGCCATTAACATTTTATGAATTCATCCACCTTAAAAACTTAGGCGCCTTAATTAAGGCTGATACTATCAATTGGAAAGGAAACATTGCCATTTTTTCATCAACAACCAACATCACAGAATTAAACAAACACTTTATTAATTATGTAAATTTTGGTGGTTACCCTGAAGTGATTTTCAACCAGGAAATACAAAGCAACCCCGAAAGGTTTATGAGAGCGGATATAATTGACAAAGTATTGCTTAGGGATTTGCCGGGTTTGTATGGGATACAGGATGTTCAGGAACTAAATTCACTTTTTACCACAATAGCGTGGAATAGCGGACACGAATGCAGCATAGATGAATTAAGCAAAAGCAGTGGCGTAAAAAAGGTTACGCTACGACAGTATTTATCCTATTTAGAAGCAGCATTTTTAGTTCATATAGTAAAACGTGTTGACCAAAAAGCAGGTCGTTTTCAGCGGGAAAACTTCTTTAAAATTTATCTGACAAATCCAAGTTTAAGAAGTGCCTTGTTCGCACCGCTGACAGCCGAATCTGACGGTATGGGGGCAATAGTTGAAACAGCCATTTTTAGCCAATGGATGCAGCGAACCTCATTCATTCCATACTATGCAAGATGGAAAAACGGAGAAGTAGACCTGGTGAACATAAGTAGAAAAACAAACAAGGCAGATTGGGCGGTTGAAATAAAATGGAGCAACAGATATTTTGAAGCCCCGAATGAATTGAAAAACCTTGCTTCGTTCTGTGAAGAAAATAAACTACATCAGGCATTGGTTACATCAATTGACAAATCAGGAATAAAGGAATACAATAACATACAAATTCAATATTTGCCAGCAGCCGTTTATGCTTACAATGTTGGAAAGAATACACTTGAGAGCCAGAAATGATAATAATTAGAACAGTGAACAATGAATAGTGAACAATAAAACACGCTACCTTTATTCAAACTACTATCATTGTCACATTTAGTTACCGATCTGAAAATTATTAGCAGCTTTGCTGTAGAAAGAGAATATGAAAATGACGGTTTCCTTATTTTTTTGAAAAATAGAAAAAGTGTAGAAGTTGATACAGTTGTGCCTGGCTAGAATAAGTGTTCGGTGTTTTTGTTGAGTTTAGCGAAGCGTAACTTCAATACAACATGAAATGCAGAACTTCTTCCTGTAAATAAAAGAGTGATTGAGTAAGGATTTGTTTGTTCTTGTCTTTGGGGATCCGATAAACTTGAATTAATTTCACCTGCATCAAACAGCACAACATAAGCTTTTGGTGAAAACACCAACAGTGGAGAATAAAATATTAATTTATGAAAATTGATGAATTAAATAAAGCAAAAGTACCAATTGTGAAAATTGATAAAAGCCTTGAACGTTTTAGGGGCAAAGTGTTATTCCCTGAAAAATTTGCTTTAGCTAATAAAATGCTTACTAATGCCAAATTACCAAAATTACCCACAACAAAATAGAACCAATTTACCCGTACTTCATTTAAGTTTAATCAAAGCAAAACTTAAATGAATCATGAACATCTGAACTTCGTCCGATAAGCAAATGAGTGATTGAATAATGGTTTGTTTGCTATTGTCTTTGGGAATCCGATAAACTTGAATTAAAATGAAACACCTCACTACCTGATTAGGGAGGTGTAATTATATTTACCTGAAATCTATTTTGCAGGTTGCAATCCCTTAGTTAAGATAGATTTTATAGTTGGCAAATGTTCTTCAGTAAGGCCTATGTATGGGCTGGTAAGAATCAAATTCTCTTTTAAGAAATCAGGAAGTTCATTTAAAGATGTATCATCGTCAATAATCACAAAATTTTCATCTACACTATTGACATTAAACCAATTGATAAGTTCATCTTTCCTACTTAAATTCTTTAGATTTTCAGGTAAGGATTTTATATTTTCAATGCTAATACCTCTATTCCTGAAAATATTTTTCCATTCCTCAATGCTAAAGTTTGACTTGTGTGAAGTTGTAAGCATAACCGTAACCTCATCAGAAATAAAATTCTGAAGCGTACTTGTTGCTTTACCACTAAAGGCAGGAAAACCATCATCCGACAATTCAGGACTTTTCCAACCTTTTGCAGGAACCATAACGCCATCTATGTCTAAAAAGCATAACATAATAAGCAAATTTAAACGTTTATTACAGACAGACACAA
This sequence comes from Segetibacter sp., assembly GCA_031423805.1. GTDB lineage: Bacteria > Bacteroidota > Bacteroidia > Chitinophagales > Chitinophagaceae > Segetibacter. The sequence continues at coordinate 11,085 of JANPGE010000080.1, forward strand.
TCTTGTATGTGTAGAGTTTAATTCAACTTCATTTCTACGAATAAATTCAATTATTATTTCCTTAGTAATTCTTTCCAATCTATTTCATTTTTATGAAGTCAAAAATACAATACTTGAAATAGAAATTAACTACATAGTTTAATCAAATCGAAACTTTAATGAAACATGAATAGTGGGATTTCGTCCGGTAAGCAAAAGAGTGATTGAGTAATTGTTTGTTTGCTGTTGCCTTTTGGGATCCGATAAACTTGAACTAATTTCACCTGCATCATACAATACAACATAAACTGTTGGTGAAAGTCTAATCTGTTGATAAAGTAACACCAAATGCTACGAATAAATTGTGAAAAATTGTATCTTTATACCTGTAAAATATGAAATATACAAGATACGAATATCAGACAGAAGATGAGTTACATTATTTCGAGTTTACAAGCATTGGGCCAAAAGGAGATATCAAAAAGATTGTTGAATATACAAAGGTAAGTGTAGATAACATTTATAACCTTGCCTTTGGAGATTATGACAGTCAGTCAGATACGTTAAACGATAAAATTGTTACTAACAACGGAGATAGTACAAAAATTTTAGCAACTGTAGTTTCTACTCTTTATGCATTTACTGGAAGGTATCCAAATGCCTGGGTATTTGCAACAGGTAGCACCGAAGTTAGAACAAGGTTATATAGAATGGGAATAAGTAATAATTTAGAGGAACTTAAAGAAGATTTTTATGTTTATGGTATGAAAATAGATGAATCGTTTGAAGAGTTTAATATTGGCGAGGATTATTTGGGCTTCTTAGTAACAAGAAAAGATAAAAATATTAATTTATGAAAATTGATGAATTAAATAAAGCAAAAGTACCAATTGTGAAAATTGATAAAAGCCTTGAACGTTTTAGGGGAAAAGTGTTATTTCCTGAAAAATTAGCTTTAGCTAATAAAATGCTTACTAATGCCAAATTACCAAAATTACCCACAACAAAATAGAGCCAATTTACCCCTACTTCGTTTAAGTTAAAGCGAAGCGTAACTCCCAAGCTCGTTTTAAGCGAAGTGAAACTTAAATGAAGCATGAAAAGCTGGACTCCAGACTGAAGTGCGGGACACTGTTCGTCCGGTAAGCAAAAAGAGTGATTGAAACACCACATCGTTGGAGTTTTATTAGATGTATAGCCAATGCGATTCAGATTAATGACTTCAGGTACGCTACGGTTTTATAAAAAGGTACCTGTTAGGATCTTTTGACAATCATTAATAAGTCATTGTTTATACTTTTTGCTTAAAAATTGTTTAGTTTTATCTTCTTAATCTTAATAAAAAAATAAACAAATATGGCAACAGTAAATGTCTATCTCACTTTTAATGGCAATTGTGAAGAAGCTTTTGGTTTTTATAAATCAGTATTTGGGGGAGAATTTCCATACATTGGGCGTTATAAGGATATGCCACCACAAGAAAATTGCGCACCCATTAGTGATGCGGAGGGAAACAGGATAATGCATGTAACGCTACCTATAAGTAAAGAAACCAATTTAATGGGTAGTGACACTGGTGGAGGTTGGGGTGATAATTATAAACAAGGTAATAATTATTCAATATCTATAAACGCCGAAAGCAAAGATGAGGCGGATAAACTATTTAACGGGCTTACCGCAGGCGGACAGATTACTATGCCTATGGAGAAAACCTTTTGGGGGGCCTACTTTGGAATGTTTGTTGACAAATTTGGCATTAATTGGATGATCAATTTTGA
>JANPGE010000081.1:0-41063 GCA_031423805.1 Segetibacter sp.
ATGATAAAAAGGTTTTTCTAGACATTAGCATACCTGAAAATGAATCACTTAGCTATTAATTCATTGCTTAACTATCATTAACAACAAAACTTTTATCCCAAAATTAACTTCAAAAACCAACTATTTTTGACCACATTGCCATATAAAAAGTGATTGAGAAACCGCTTAACAATATTCACTTGTAAGTATCTGGTTTTTGGTATTGAAGTTTTCCGCGAATACCTAACTCATCAGTCGAAAACCCCTCAATACCTTTCACTAATAAAATATATCAGCCCACACAAGACAAACGTTATCAATAGCGCAATAATCAACTTGTATTTGTTCCAGAATTCGCGGCGTTTGGTTTCTTTGGAGAAGTCGTAAAGGGTTTTATAAACTGTGTTGTCAGTTCCTGCAAGGGCGGTGAGTTGGTAGCAGATTTTTTCTACCTGGGCAAAAGGTAATTGTCGGGAGCAAAATAATATTTCCCTAATAATTTTTTTATTCAACACCATATCATTGTTTAGCTGTAGGGTATCCATATTTTGTTTACTCAACAGTTGTTGTATGCGCTGATACAATGCACGTTTATTCATTCTTTCGGGGTCTAATACGGCTATTTTTTTTCTAAACACAATTGCCTGTTGCAATATACCGGCTGCAGTGGGTGGGGGAGGAGGCTGTTTCTTTTTTTCAGCATGATTATAAAAATTCACTTTTATGTTGTATTCCTGACGTTGGCGTAGGTCAGTAAGCACTTTATAAGCTTCGGTTATTTCCTTAAATTTTGCTTCTAATACTTTATTGCCAAAAGTTTTGTCGGGGTGGTAGCGGAGTGCAAGCCTTCGGTAAGATTTTTTAATATCTACAGTAGATGCATTGGGAGAAACCTCTAGTATTTTGTAATAATCTTTCAGCAAGTTTTACTGTTTTCCTTTGGCTTCAAATTTATTTGGAGAAAAGAGGTCTTTTTTTTGGGATAATTATGTCAAAAATATAAAAATAGGCTGGTTTCATTTTTCACAAAATAAAGCCTTTGCTTGCTAAATACGATATTTACAGGCTACATGAAAAATACAATTAAAATTACCATTGGTTCAGATGAAAATTTGCAGCAGATTCTAATTGCTGAATTAACCGCCATAGGTTTTGATGCGTTTGAAGAAAAGGACAATGCACTGGAAGCTTTTATTGCACAGGAAAGATTTGATAAAGCTGCTTTGCAAACGCTCATTGACCAATATAAACTGGAATTTGACGAAAGTACTATAGAGGAAGAAAACTGGAACGCATTATGGGAAAGCAATTTTCAACCTATCATAGTTGATGATTTTTGTGTGCTTAGGGCTGATTTTCACGACCCGATTCCTGGCACTCCGTATGAAATCATCATTACACCAAAAATGAGTTTTGGAACCGGTCACCACGCAACTACGTATATGATGGTGAGTCAGATGCAACCGCTACATTTTACTGATGCCGTTGTTGCAGATTTTGGAACTGGTACGGGCATTTTGGCCATATTGGCCGAAAAATTAGGGTCAAAACAAATAGATGCAATAGACTATGACGAATGGAGTATAGAAAATTCTAAGGAGAATATTGAAAGGAATAATTGTAAAAAAATACACCTTATAAAAGCAGATGCATTTGCCGAAGGCAAAATATATGATATCATTTTGGCTAACATAAACCGAAATGTAATAATGGATAATGTGGTCAACATTAGCCAATCGCTTAAACCCGGCGGCACCTTGTTATTAAGCGGTTTGTTAGAAGGAGATGAAGCGGATATTGTAAAAATTTTTGGACAACACAATATTTCAAAAATAAAAACGTTACTACGCAATAACTGGGTAAGTGTATTATTGCAAAATGACAATTTTTCCTAATGGAAATTGAATGTTTTGTAAAGTTTCTTATCTTATTTTTGCCGTTTGTTTGGAAAATTAACGATGCTTATTAATGAATGAATTCTTACTCATAATAACAGCCTATCTGATTGGTTCTATACCAACATCAGTATGGGTAAGCAAGCACTTTTTTGATATTGACATCCGAGATTACGGCAGCGGCAATGCCGGTGCAACCAATACCTACCGGGTATTGGGTTCCAAATGGGGAACATTTGTAATGGTTGTTGATGTATTAAAAGGTGTTTTGGCAGCTTCTCTTTTTTTGCTAATTCCCTATTACAAGCATGACGAGCTTGAGAGAACAAACTTTATGGTAGGTCTTGGTTTGGCTAGTGTTTTAGGGCATATTTTTCCAATTTTTGCTGATTTTAAAGGTGGTAAAGGTGTTGCAACCCTTTTTGGAATGGTGATAGCCATTCAACCTATTGTGGCATTATGTTGTGTAGGAGTTTTTCTACTTGTACTATTTCTTACCCGTTTTGTATCTCTTAGTTCTATGTTGGCGGGTGTAGCCTTCGCAGTATTTATTCTATTTATCTGGAACGAAAAAGAACCCCTTTACAGGGTATTTGCAGTTGCTGTAGCCCTGATGGTTATTCTTACGCATCAAAAAAACATAAACCGTTTGCTTAAAGGCACCGAAAGCAAAGTGCCAATTATGAAGCACCGGGACAAACGAAAAAATAAGGATCTCAATTGATTTTATTCAGTTTTAACGAAAACCTGCCCTTTCTCATTCAACATACTTTTTCATTTTAATTAAGGGTTGAAAGTCCCGCCAAGGCCGGACGAAATGCCCGTCTGACTAGACGGACAGGTTTGCCGAATGGGTTTTCGAACACATATCGTCCCTTCAGGACTTTAAATTTGTGGTTGGGATTTCCTATTACCAACATGCCGTGCCTAATGGCACTGAAAACAAACACTTCCAACACTTATTAGCATTTTTAACAAAGATCCATCCTATCCTCCTTTTATATTGATGTATTGATAATCAATGCTTACGCAATTCATTTCTTTTTAGGATATTTCTAAACAAATTACTGGTTATCACCGCTTGAATCATTTTTTTTACTTCTTTTGCCCTTGGTATCATTATTGTCTAAATGATATTAAATAAAATAAGGATTATGAAAAGCAGATTGTTTTTTTCGAGTTTAATTGTCTCAATTTTGGTTGTAGCCTGTACTACAAACAGCATAACGGGAAGAAAGCAACTTTCTCTTGTATCTGAAGGCCAAATGCAGGAAATGGCTGTTTCGCAGTACCAATCTTTTCTTACCGCTAATACAGTGGTGAGTTCATCGCAAAACAAAGATGCTGAAATGGTAAAAAGGGTAGGAAGCCGCATAGCCAATGCTGTTTCTTCTTATTATAAAAAAAATGGACAGGCAGATCTTAGTAGCTATCAGTGGGAGTACAATTTGGTGCAAAGCAACGATGTAAATGCATGGTGTATGCCAGGTGGTAAAATAGTAGTTTATACCGGTATATTACCTGTAGCGCAAAACGAAGCCGCATTAGCAGTGGTAGTTGGTCATGAAGTTGCGCATGCAGTATTGCAACATGGTGCAGAAAGAATGAGCCAGGGATTAGTACAACAATTAGGTGGGGTGGCGCTGTCTGTTGCTTTGTCAAGCAAATCTGCTGAAACCCAAAACCTGTTTATGCAGGCTTATGGTGTCGGGAGCAATGTTTTTGGAGTTTTACCTCATAGTAGAAATCAGGAGTTGGAAGCAGACCATTATGGTTTAATTTATACCGCTTTGGCAGGATATAATCCACGTGAAGCAGTTCCATTATGGCAGCGCATGGCAGAAATGAGTAATGGAAATAAGCCACCTGAATTTATGAGTACTCACCCTTCAGAGGAAAGCCGTATAGCTAAATTAGAAGAATTTATGCCTGAAGCATTAAAATATTATACACCTGTAGTCACTCCTTCATCAACCAATAACAAAGCTTCTGCGCCTACAAAACCGACTAAAAAAAGAAAATAAAGTCTAACAATAACACCTGAAAAATCCGTGAAATTAAACAATTAGCGGATTTTTGTGTTAAATTGTAAAATTTTTGCTATAATTTTGCACCTCATTTCGATTTAACCCTTTTAAATTAATTTGAGGTATGAGTCAATTAAGCTTGTTTGAAAAGTTGCAGATTTCCAGTGAAAAGAATTTTCTGATACAAGGCCTTCCTTCCTCAATTGAAAAGCAGTTTGTTAAGCTCTCTTATTCTAAAAATGTAACACCGTTACTTAAGCTTAAAAAGATTGATTTTGCGTTGGTTTTTGCCATTTCAGGTAATCAACTTACCGGTATTTTGAAAGATGTAATCCCAAATTTGAGCGCCGAAGGCAAATTATGGGTTGCGTATCCTAAAACTACCAGCAAAATTGTTAGCGATTTAAGCCGCGATTGTAATTGGGATGTATTAACAAACAATCATTTTGCCAGTGTAGATGAAATACAATTAGACAATGTATGGATTGCAGCACGATTCCAAAGACCTGAATCTGCCCGTTATGAGGTTTTCATTGAACCAAAACTGGTAGAAATCAAAGGTGTAGAGTTCAACAAAAAATTAGTTGTAGCCTCTGCAGAATTGGAAAAAATGTTCAATGCACACAAAAAAGCTAGAGAGGTATTTCAAACCTTGTCAGACAGCAATCAAAAAGAATATGTAGAGTGGATTGATGCTGCCAAGAGGAAGGATATCAGAGTAAGAAGATTGGAAGCAACCGTTGAAAAATTACTTGCGGGTAAAAAAACCCCTTTGGAAAAGTAACATGAACTTTAAAATTTATATTAAACCCACCATTTTGGTGGGTTTTTTAGTAGATATCTCGCTTGATTATGATAAATATTTATAAAGTACTACCTAATAATTACAGTTCCCAACTCTTTGGTTATTTTTTGTTCTTCATCCTTTAGGCCTTTGTGTATTTTTATGAAAGTCATTTGCTCTTCAAATGTTTTGGCATTTTGGATGTCATGCTGATTTTCATCAAACATTCTTTTCAGCTTTCTTAGTTTGAAATAATTCAGGCTCATGATTACATCCTGCCGGCTGATATCGCGGTTGTTGATGTTCATACCTTCCAGCTTTTTGTCCCAGTTGGGGCTTAATTCATACTGCTGCATGGTAAGGTTTATGACCAGTTTTCTAATCATTTCGTTTTCATGATAAAGCAATGTTTTGGCACCGGGTTGCAGCCCATTGTAATATTGATCTTTGTATATAGTCAGCAATAATTCAAGATCTGAATTGTCTATTGAATAGCTTTCCAACTCCTCAAAAATATATTCTGCCATTGTTTTCTCTTCATCCCACTGAAGCAGTCCGTGTTCAAGCAAAACCCGCAATAAATCCCTCTCCTGATATTCATCATTCAAAAGCAATGAAGAAGTGTCATCCAATTGCTTATTTTCTTCATCCACAGGTACTATTGGTATGGCCTGCGACTGCTTATTTTCTTCTTTAACTAATTTATCCCGCTTTATTTTATTAACAAGATTTGTAAGTCCGGTTTCATCAATGTGCAGCATGGTTGAACACTGCCTGATGTAATCCTGTTGTTTTACAAAATCTTCGGCCCGTTGAAATTTGCTTAATGTTTCCGCCACCTGATTAACTACTGCAGAGCGTTTAGCCGTATCATTGCCAGCCTGTTGAAGCATTACTTCCAACTGAAAAATGATAAAATCCTTCTTGTTTTGGTCTATAAAGTCTCTAAACGGTGATGCACCAATTTTTTTAACATAGCTGTCAGGGTCTTCGTTGTCAGGTATGAGAACAAGTTTTACGTTCAGCCCTTCTTCCAATGCCTTATCTAGCCCACGCAGGGCTGCAGCTACGCCTGCACTATCACCATCGTATATAATAGTCAGGTTGTTGGTATGCTTCCTTATTAGTCTTAATTGGTCAGGTGTAAGGGATGTACCACCACTTGCTACAACATTTTCTATACCGGCCTGATGCAGGCTTACTACATCTGTATAACCTTCAACCAACAGGCATTCATCAAATTTATTAATAGCCTGCCGGGCAAAATACAACCCATACAGCACTTTACTTTTGCTGTATATTTCGTTTTCCTGGGTATTTATATACTTCGGAGCTTTGTCATTACTTTTAATAATCCGAGCCCCAAAACCAATAATTTTTCCGCTTTGGTTGTGAATGGGAAAGGTGATTCGTCCCCGATAATTGTCTACCGGCTCGTCATTTCTCAAGGTAACAAGACTCGCTTTTTGAGCAAATTCGAGGTTAAATTGATTTTGAATAAATGCTTTTGTAAGGTCATCTCTTGCCTCCAGATTGTATCCGATAAGGAATTTTTGTAAAATATCTTCTCTAAAACCACGGTGTTGCAGATAACTTAACCCTACAGATTTACCTTCTTCTGTATTAAAAAGGTTGTTGGACAAATGCTTTTGTGCAAATGAATTGAGTACAAAAAGACTTTCTGCAACCTGTTGCTGTTGCTTAATTTCCGGGCTGACTTCTGTTTCTTCTATCTGTATATTGTAACGGGCGGCTATCCATTTCAGCGCTTCAACGTAGCTATATTTCTCATGCTCCATTATGAAGCCGATGGCATTGCCACTTTTGCCACAACCAAAACATTTGTAGATTTCTTTACTTGGTGAAACGGTAAAAGAAGGTGATTTCTCGTTATGAAAAGGACAATTACCCAGATAGTTTGCACCTCTTTTTTTCAGTTTTACAAACTCGCCAACAATTTCTACAATGTCTATTCGGTTTGTTATTTGTTGTATGGTATCTTGAGAAATCAAGTTGAAAAGGTAATTTTTTTAATTTTATTTTTTATTATACAGCAATCTATAATCAGGAAAACTACTCTTATTCGAAAAATTAAAAGAGACTTAATTTCTGTTTTCCTGAATAGTCAATTGGAACATTTACATAAATGCCACCCTTTCCCACACGTGTAGTTCCACGGGCAGATATGGTAACTTCATTGAATAACATATTGACAGAACTTTTGAAAATATTAGCCATACTGACCTCAAATCTTGCAGGTAAGGCAAACTCTGAAGTGCGGTCAATATGCATCATTGTATCAAGTGTAAATTTACCTATATACATACTATCTACAAATATGTCACAGTTCACATTTTTTAAATTGACTCCAAATTTATTTGGATTATAATATATCAGGTTCATAGACACATGCGATTTTTGGGAGCTGATATTTTCTAATTTCAGGTTTCTTAAATCCCGATATTCAAATGCCATAGGTTTATTGCATGCAAAAAATGCAATGCTGCATGTTAATAGAAAGTGGGGGAGAAGCCGGGTCATTAATTTTTGTTTAGACAAAATTGCTTCATTTTTGCCAACAGATTTGTGAAAACAATAAAAGTGGAAATAATATATTTTTTTTGCTAAATAATTTAGAATTTTTGGAGGAAGCTAATCATTTTATAGGCAATGTTTCAATGTATATATTTTTAGTATAAAAAATTTAATTTAAAAAATTGCAAATCAATGTATTATAAAATATATTGAAATAATTAATTTAATTAAAATTATAAAAAAGAATCTATTTGTCATATAATAATTCGGATGACGGTGGCTTTTAAAATAAAAATAAATTATGAACTCGCTATTAATTGAAAATCAATTGTTTCCAGTAGTTAGTTATTTTAAAATGTTAGTTAAATATCAAAATTTGATTATTGAAGTATGTGAAAGCTATCAGAAGATGAGTTTTCGCAACAGATATGTAATTTTGGGATCAAACGGACTAATTAATTTATCCATTCCAATAAAGGGGGGAAGGCAGCAAAAGCTGATTTTTTCAGAAGTTGAAATTGATTATTCTGAAAATTGGCAGATTAAACATTGGCGTGGATTAATCTCTTCGTATAGTAATTCACCATACTTTGAATACTATGAAAATCGCCTTAAAACTATCATTTTTTCAAAAGATAAACATTTATTTGATTATAATACAAATGCTTTAAAATGGGTTTTGGGTGAATTAAAATTAGACATTATTATTTCATTTACGAGTTATTATAAAAAAGAATATGAAAATATTGTAGATTGTCGAAATACTATTCTCCCTAAAAATTTTCAACATATAGAAAATATTGTACTACCAAAGTACACCCAGGTTTTTGAAGATCGTTTAGGTTTTCAGCCAAACCTTTCTATTTTGGACATGCTTTTTGCCACTGGTCCGGATGCAGCACGATTGCTGAAAAGTGTTAAATAGCAATTAACAGGCAACGTATTTTACCGTTTATTTATCTCTACAATTTCATGTAATTTGCACCACAATACATAGCCTACCCTATCTGACATGAGTAAAATTCTAAGTGCATTATTTTTATGTTTATTTATTGGAACTATTTCTGCCCAGGATTTTTCTAACAAGGGAAAAGATTTTTGGGTGGGTTACGGTTATCATCAGGGAATGAATACTGGAAATTCGCAGGATATGATCCTATATTTTAGTACGGATATTGCAGCAACAGTTACTGTAGACATTCCCGGAATAAGCTGGAGTCAAACCTACAATGTGCCGGCTAATACAATTTTTGAATCTGCACCAATGCCCAAGATGGGTACACAGGATGCAACCTTAAAAGCTGAGGGCACATATAACAAGGGAATACATATAACAAGTGATGTTCCGATTGTTGCCTATGCGCATATTTATAACCAAAGTGTGTCGGGAGCAACATTACTTTTTCCGGTCAATACCTTAGGGCAAGATTACTACTCCCTCAACTTTACTCAAAAATCAAATACCAGTAATTCTAATTCATGGGCTTTTGTTGTAGCTACAGAAGATAATACAACCGTAGAAATTACACCTTCTGCACAAACACTTACACATGCTGCCGGTACCCCTTTTACAATTACACTCAACAGGGGGCAAATTTATAATCTTATGGGAATTGCCGCAGGTAATACCGGAGCGGATTTAACTGGAACCCATATTAAGTCAATCAGTAGTGGCGCAAATAGCTGCAAGAAAATTGCCGTCTTTTCAGGTGCCGGAAGAATGTCTATATATTGTAATGCTACAAATGCAACAACTTCTGACAATCTTATTCAACAGGTTTTCCCCAGGGTAGCATGGGGTAAAAAATATTTAACTGTACCTACTATAGGTCTTACCAACAATTATTTTAGGGTTGCCGTGAGTGACCCTACAACAGTAGTTTCAGTAAATGGAACACCGTTAACGGGATTAGTAAATGGATTTTATTATGAATTTGCAGCTAACGTACCTAAAAGTATAACAGCAGACAAACCTGTAATGGTTGCCCAATATATAACGAGCACAAATAATGGTAATATAGCTACCTGTGGTAATACATATAATCAAAAAGGTGATCCGGAAATGATTTATTTAAGTCCGGTTGAGCAAACTATTGATACCATTTCACTTTACTCTTCTGATAAATTTGCTATTACAGAACACCATATAAATGTTGTAATCAAAACTGCTGATAAGGCAAATTTCACTATAGATGGTGCTTCATCCAATGCTTTTGTAACTCACCCTCAAGATCCCCTATATTCTTATGCCAGCCTTACAGTTAATTCAGGACAGCACAAATTACAGGCAGCCGGTGGATTTAATGCTATTGCTTATGGTTATGGAAATTTTGAGTCTTATGGTTATAATGCTGGGACTAATATTAAAGACCTATATACCTATATTAGCCTTCAGAATCAGTTTGATTTAGTTAATATACCTTCTACTTGTACCAATACTAATTTCTTATTAGCAATAACACTAACTTATCAACCTACAAGTATTACCTGGGATTTTAGCGGGGCGGCCTCAAGCTTGTCTCCTAATGCAAATGTTGTTATAAATTCACCTGTTGCGGATAGTAGTTTTATAAAAGATGGTAAAACGCTTTATGTTTATAAAATCCCCGGTTCATATGCATTTACAACAGCTGGAAATTTTCCAATAAAGATTATTAATGTAAATCCAACAGCAGACGGTTGTAGTGGTCAGCAGGAGATTATTTTTAATGTTCAGGTTGGTGCACCTCCTACTGCTGATTTTAAATTCTCACATTCGGGTTGCTTTACCAGTCCTGTTCAGTTTACTGACAATACTTATGGTAGTGGCAGGTTGTTGAAAAAATGGTTTTGGAATTTTGGCGATCTCACCACTGACACACTTCAAAACCCACTTAAAACTTATAGTGCTTCTGGTGTTTACCCGGTAAAACTGAAAGTAGTTAATGATATAGGTTGTAGTAATGAGATTACAAAACCTATTACAATTGAGCCACAACCAACTGCTAAATTTGGGGTATCTGATACCGTATGTACAGGGACTGTAGTCAGATTTACAGATTCATCTACAATTGCTTCAGGTAGTATTGTAAAATGGAGATGGGCTTTTGGACCGGGTGATTCTGTTATTAATACAACAAACGCACCTGTAACCAAAGTGTACACGACCAGTGGTAGTTATACGGTTACTTTAGTTGTCGAGAATGGTTCAGGTTGTAAAAGCACTATATTTAGTAAGATATTTATTGTCAACTCTTTACCAGTTCCAAATTTTGATATGCCGGGTGTTTGTTTGCCCACAGGTATTGCACAGTTTACTAATCTTTCAACCATAGCAGGTGGAAATGTAAACTCTATGACCTATGTATGGAATTTTGGTGATGGAGGAACATCAACAATTATCAACCCGGCACATACCTATATTGCTGCCGGGCCATTCACCGTAAAACTAACTGCAACCTCAATTGCAGGATGTGCCAAGGATTCGTCTATAGTATTCAATAATATTTATGCACAACCAAAATCAGGTTTTACGTTCAACCCACCTATAGCCTGTTCTGGAGACAGCCTTACATTTAATGATACCACAAAAGCAAACGGAAGTTCTGTTAGTCAGTGGTTTTGGAGTTTTAGTGATGGAACAAACAGTACTATAAAAAATCCCGGCAAAAAATTCCCAGGATTAGACACTGTTATTGTTACGTTATATGTAAAAACTGCTGCAGGTTGCAACTCTGACACTGCTAAAAGAATAATACCTTTTAATAAACTGCCCAAAGCCGTTTTTAATATTACCGGAACTACCTGTCAGGGACAAACATTTACGCTAAACGATCAATCTTTACCCAATTCAGGGGTTATAACCAATTGGTATTGGTATTTTGGAAATGGTACTTCTTCAACATTTACAAATGCTAATCCGTTTACCAAAAAATATGATACCGCTGGAACCTACACTATAAAGCTTGTTGTAAAAACAGATAAAGGCTGCAAAAGCGATACAGCAAAAACTACACTAAATGTCATTCAGACACCTATAGTAAAATTTGGTTTGCCGGCTATTTGTGAGAATGACCCATTTGCATTATTTATCGATAGTAGCTCTATAACCGGAGGTGGGGCACTCACCTATCTTTGGAACTTTGGCGATGCCAATGCAACATCTTCTAATCCAAACACATCTACAGCAGTAAACGGACAACACAACTATAGTATTGCAGGTACTTACAACGTGACCTTGCAGGTGGGAACAACCTCGGGCTGTAGTTCTGTTCTTTCAAAATCATTTACTGTAAATAGTCAACCAAAAGCAGATTTTAATATTTTAAATAATGGCTTACTTTGTGGCAATGCAACGGCGCAAATTAAGGACAGTTCAACAATAAATATTGGTGTTATTACCCGCTTAGAAATTATTTGGGATTCTATAAATAACCCTTCTGTAATTGTGCAGGAGTTACTGCCTGTGCCGGGAAAGATTTACACTAATATTTATCCGTCTTTACCTAATACCGTTTCTTACAAAGTAGTGGTTAGAGCTTTTTCAGGGCAAACCTGTATGAGCGAAAAAGCAGGAAATATTACTGTTGTACCTACACCTAAAGTTATATTTAATCCAATAACCGAGTTTTGTTTAAACGACCCGGCAAGAATTTTGACTGAGGCAAGTGAAATTTTAGGAGTTCCGGGTACCGGCGCATATTTTGGTGATGGAATAACAGCAGGTGGCATTTTTAATCCGGTGGTAGCCGGATCGGGATTAACCAATATCAAATACGTTTTTACTTCAAATAATGGTTGTACAGATTCGGCTTCACAAATTATTAATGTTGTAGCCAATCCGGTTATTCAGTTAACGCCGCAGCAATATGTGTTAGAGGGTGGTTCTGTCACATTAACTCCTTCAATTAGTGGAAACCCAACAAAATACATTTGGAGTCCTTCTACATATTTAAACAGTACTAATACTCAAAAACCTTTGTCCAAACCAACTTCTAATATTACCTATCAACTAATAACCTCTACAGCAGGTGGATGCAGCGATTCTGCAACTGTAAGTATCGTAGTTTTAAATGCACCTAAAATACCCAACGCATTTTCTCCTAACGGAGATGGGGTTAATGATAAGTGGGATATAGCATCACTGTCATCTTATCCGGGATGTACTGTAGAGGTCTTTAATCGTTACGGTCAGCAGGTTTTCAGCAGTATGGGTTATACAAAATCCTGGGATGGAACAAAAAATGGAACACCACTGCAACCCGGGGTTTATTATTATATAATAAATCCAAAAAATGGCAGAAGTGTGTTTACAGGAAGTTTAACTATTGTGAAATAATTTGAGTGTGTAAAGCTGAAATGGCTTATTAGAATAGAAAGTTGTTTATTTTATTAAAAAAAAGAACTGTAGTTTATAGAAAATTAAGAGAATCACTATAATTTTAGACAATGAAACGAAATTTGCTTTTAGTCTTATGTGTGTGTGTGATCATGTGTAACAAATCTTATGCACAGCAACTACCTCATTATACCCAATATGTGCTTAATACTTTTATATTAAATCCTGCTGTTGCAGGCATTGAAAACTATACTGACATCAAGCTAAGTCACCGTCATCAATGGGTAGGTATAGATGGGGCCCCGGTTACCACCTATTTTACCATACATGCTCCTTTGAAGAAAAGTGATTATGATAAGGCAACAGCTACAGGATTTCATTATTCAAATGAAAATCCACGTGGACAAGCCTATTGGCAGGAATATGAAAAAGCCGAACCACATGGTGGAGTAGGTTTTACGGTACTAAACGACCGTACAGGACCCCTTAACAGATTTGCAGCTTATGGTAGTTATGCATATCATTTAGGCATAGGACCCAAAACCAGCCTTTCTGCCGGTATATCTGCGGGTATTAAAAATACTACTCTTAATGCCAGTATGTTAAAATTTGAAACCCCAGGCGATGCTGCGGTTGCAGGTGCAGGATATCTCAACAAACTAAAGCCCGAAATGAATCTTGGTCTGTGGTTGTACTCTGCTGATTATTTTGTTGGATTGTCTGCTCAAAATATAATTGGAACCGAATTGAATTATTCAAGAAAAGCTACGACGGACAACATTACACATGGTAAACTGGTTCCTCATATGTTTTTGACTGCAGGGTACAAATATTTTCTTGATGATGATTTTACATTTTTGCCTAGTACACTATTTAAATACATATCCGGTGCGCCATTTAGTTTTGATGTAAATGCTAAAGTTCAATACCGCGACTTACTATGGGGTGGCGCAAGTTTCAGGTACCAGGATAGTTGGGCCGTTATGATGGGGATAAACATTAGCAATGCTGTAAATATTGGTTATTCATACGATATTACAACGTCTCAATTAAATACAGTTAGCAATGGTTCACATGAATTTATTGTAGGTTTTACTTTAGGTAACCGTTGGGGGGATTGGTGTCCAAGAAATCTTTGGTAAGCAATTTCCTGCTGATTCGCTATAATATATAATAAAGCTAACTATTACTTATAATTACTAATTTGAAATCTTCTTTCAATTAGGTCAAATTTTGACATTTTGTATAATTTCTTTTTTAGACATTTGCAACATAGTTTTTAAAAGAAAAAATGGAAATTTATACCCAAAATAAATTTGAATTAAGTTGGAGAAATGCATGGTCAATAGCCGGTTTTCGTAAAATGTTTATTGCGGGTATCGTATTATTATCAGCAGTTTTATTATTCTATCCTTACTTTTTTGAATTTGTGCAAAATAGAAAAGGTGTAGTGTTACATGATTGGCTATTAGCTTATTTGCCCTCTCTTGATGTTTCAGGCTATATTTTCCTTTTGATTTGCATAACGGTTTTATTAGGTTTATTCAGATCATTGCAATCGCCCTATTTATTTTTAATTTTTTTATGGGGTTATCTATTACTAAACCTTTCCAGATTAGTCACAATAACTTTAGTTCCCTTAGAACCTCCCATTGGTTTGTTAGCATTGGCAGATCCAATTGCTTTTCCTTTTTATGGTCAGCAGGGTATTACCAAAGATTTATTTTATTCTGGTCATACAGGAACACTTTTCCTTATTTATTTTATTGTGCAAAAAAAATGGGAAAAGTTATTGGTATTAATCTGTACCATTTTAATAGGATTTTTATTGCTGATTCAGCATATACACTACACTTTAGATGTAATGGCTGCACCACTTTTTGTATATGGTATATATGTATTGGCTAAACGAATTGTGTTATACCCCTATCCAGCAGAACTGAAAACCAGTTCTGTTATGGAATCTAAAATGCCTGATTTTAAATAATTTTTCAAATATTTTATTTTCTAAATAAGTTCAAAAGTGAAAATTATAATATCACATTTATCATTAAAATAATTTTAGAGAAATGAAATTAAAGATGAGATTTATTATATTTCCTTTTATCAATTCAATAATAGTTATTTTGAAATATTTTTTGATTGTAATTCTATTTCTAATCCCAGTTATTAGTTTTAGTCAGGCAATTAAATCTAATGAAGTTGATCCTTTTACCAATGAAAGAACAATAGAAACCACACTTGTCTCGCTCAAAAGTGGTATGTCTAGTGGATTTGGTGTGTCATATATAGCTGTAAATAATAGTTATTATCTTAATGTTTTAGGATATAGCAGCAGCGAATTTACCATAACAGAAAATGATAAAATTTGGCTTGTTCTTGAGGATGGTAATGTTATTCAGTTTAACAAAAGAGCGGAAGTTGAAAGTAGTGAAAGCGAGTCAAAAAACCTTTTTATTCACCATTACTTTGCAAAGCTTACAGATATTGAGATACTAAAAAACAGGCAGGTTGCTATTATCAGAATTTCTTCTCCCGATAATAGAATTACTGATGTTAAGTTGTCCAGGAAAAGCAGCAAGACTTTGCTTAAGCTAAATGAAGTTTTTTTTGCAGAAATAAATAAAGGTGAGTTGTAAAAAAAATATTCACGCCCCTGTTTTTGAACGTGAATATTTAAATACCCTATTGTTCTTAATATAACTGATGTTAATAGACAGTGTACAGTAAGAAGTATTGGCTTTGAATATATATTGGATAAAAATAAACATCAAGCACTATGCCAATAATTAATTAAAGCCTTCAATACATTTATCTAAATTAATATCCTAAGCTTTGAAACCTGGCTGATTCTTAGTTAGTAAATGCTGGAAAGTTCATTTCAATGAAATATTTCGGATAACCTAATTTTTTTATTCTTATAATTCCCAGTTCTGGAAAAAATTTCTGAAAATGATTTTAATAAAAAAAGCTGAAAACATTGTTTTCAGCTTTTGTGCCCGGGACTGGAATCGAACCAGCACATCCTTGCGAATGGCAGATTTTGAGTCTGCTGCGTCTACCAATTCCGCCACTCGGGCTGCTAATAAAGAATAACAAGGGTTATACTTTGTGTTCAAATCGGGCTGCAATATTAAGGCTTCATTCTATAGTAGCCAAAATCCTTTTAAGATATTTTTTCTTAAAGTAGTATTCTTTTACTTTTAGTAAATCAGCGGTAGTTGTAACACCATCTAAATAATCTTCTATTATGGTTTTTACGGGTAGATAAATTTCTTTTTCAATGTCATTAATAGATTGTTTGCTTTTATTAATAGTCTCAACTACGCCATTAGATTTTGCTTCTTCCAGGTTTTCATTCAACTCCATCATATCCATCAAAAAATCTGATGATAGCTGATATTTTTCTTCCTCCTCTAACAATCCTTTAAGGTGTAAAACATATTTTATTGTTTCTTCAGGTTGTTGAAAGGTTGTATATGCTTTGTTTATTTGTGAAGATATTTCCAGAGCTGTATTTTTTTCATTTTCATTTTCCTGTGCAACAAAATCAGGATGATATTTTCGGCTTAAGGAATAAAATTTTCCTTTTAATTCTTGTAGATTGATCTGAAATGAAATTGGTAAATCGAATAATTCAAAATAATTCATTAGCTAAAATTAAGTGTTGCAAATATCGTATTTGCTTTGTTGCTATTAACCGTTGATTCCTGACATATATTTACCTTCAGGACAAACAGTTTGTGGCTTAATTTTTAGAGTAGGTGAGATTTGATCAAATTCAAATCCTATTACGATACCAACACTTTCTTATCTTGCGCCGCAAAGCTTGTCAAAATGTTTGTTATTGGACTAATAAAAGAAGGTAAAGTGCCTGCAGATACACGTGTAGCGCTTACCCCACAGCAATGTAAGTGGCTGCAGGATAAATTTTCAGATGTTAAAGTTGTAGTGCAACCTTCTGAAACACGTTGTTTTAAAGACCGTGAATATACTTTAGGAGGTATTACATTAACCGAAGACTTAAGTAGTTGTGACCTATTGTTGGGCATTAAAGAAGTACCTGTCGATCAACTAATTGTGGGCAAAAGCTACATGTTTTTTTCTCATACAAAAAAGAAACAACAGCATAATAAGAAGCTAATGTTGGCTATGGTTGAGAAAAAAATTAGTCTTATAGATTACGAGTGCCTTGAACATGAGGATGGTCAAAGGATATTAGGATTCGGATTTTTTGCAGGTATAGTTGGTGCGCATAATGGTATGATGGCGTATGGCGAAAGAACAGGGAAATTTCATCTTGGAAGGGTAGGGGATTGTGGCGATTATAAGGAGCTTATAAATAGCTATTTTGAATTAAGGCTGCCGCCGGCAAAAATTGTTTTAACCGGTAGCGGAAGGGTCTCAGGTGGTATACTTGAGATTTTGAATTTATTGGATATAAAAGAGGTGGAACCTGAAGATTATCTACAAAGAGAATTTGAGTATCCTGTATTTGTTCACTTAAAGAGTGCAGATTTATATGAACATAAAACAAAGAAAACATACAACAGAGAAGATTTTCATAAAAACCCTTCTGATTACAGGTGCAAGTTTTCAAATTTTCTGCCACAAACAGACATATTAATGAATGGTACTTATTGGGACAAAAATGTTCCGCAGCTATTCAGTTGGGAAGATATGCTAAGACCCGATTTTAGAATACAAACAATAGCGGATGTAAGTGACGACGCAAACGGTGGCGTACCCTGTAATCTAGGTGATAGTACAATAGAAGACCCTGTCTATGGTGTAGACCCGGTAAGCCGGCAAATGATAGCCCCTTATCAAAAAGCTGGTGTAGATGTTATGGCTGTTGGCAACCTGCCCAATGAGTTGCCAAGGGATGCAAGCGTGTACTTTGGCGACCAGTTAATCAAATTTGTGTTGGAAGATTTGATAAAAAATGGTTCAGCCATGATAGACAGAGCGACGGTATTAGAATCTGGCAAGCTAACCGCCAGATTTGAATATTTAAGTGAGTATGCGGGTGTGGCCAAGGCTTGATTTTACTCCGAACACATTTTTTTAAAATTCTACTATAAATCCGATCGTCGGTGTAAATGACGGGTCGTCATTTTTCAATAAAACGGGAATGGCATTGCTTCCATCCCCACTTAATGCTTGACCATTTGTGCTTTCAAATGCAGTGTTGTCGGCAGTTCTTTTGAAAGTATAAGACGGTGTTGCCGGATTTCTGGACAAATACCAATTGGTAACATCAAGAAACAAATCAATGGTCGTTTTCCTGAAGTTCCATTTTTTGTCAATTCTTATATCACTGGCATTAAACGCTGACAACCGCTGTGTGTTTAGCCTGCTATAATCAAAAACCCCCTGACCCAGCGATAGATAATTGAGCCTTGAAGCAACCTCATCATAAGGTGTGTAAGGTGCGCCTCCCTGGTACCTGAACTTAAGCCCCAACTCCCAGTTTCGGTTAAACTTGTAACCCATGGTAATGCTTAGCAAATGTTTGTTGTCCCAACTGCTGGCTATCAGTTCATTGTTTGTACCACTATACTGACTGCGGTAGTAGGTGTAAGACATAATTCCCAGGAAACGGTTGGTCAATTTTTTTTGTGCAAATAGCTCAATGCCGTAAGCATTCCCTTTGCCATTGGTGCTGACAGCTTCATTGCCCAGTATATTAAAATCGGTACCGAGGTTGGCCAACGAAATGCCATTTCTCACAGATACGGGAACATTGCTATAATGCTTATAAAATCCCTCTGCAGTAAAGCGTAGCGCATCATTTGCCAAATATTCCAATCCAGCAGTATAGTGATTGCTTTGCTGGTATTTGGCTGACTTGTTTACCAGGTTGCCACTGTTGTCGGCAAAGCCAAGAATGGTGTATGGCGGAGCTTTGAAATAGCTGCCAACAGAGGCATTAACCGTCCATTTATCGGCCAGCACATAGCTAATAGAGATTCGTGGCGACAGGGTTTGCAGGCCATTGTTTCCATCGGTTGTAAAGCTGTTCATGTCGGTGCGTAAGCCTGCACTCACACCTAATCGGTTGTCAAAAAAGCGCTTACCCAATTGCACAAAGGCACCATAACGCCAAAAGTTTTTTAGCGGACTAACAAAGTTGACAGCAACACCCGGCTGCACCACCATACCGTTGGTGTCTTTTAATTCTTTTCTGATAATGTTGAAGGTATTGTTGGAATATTCTGCAAGTTGGGCAACTGCTCCATAGGTCAGCTTCAAGCCATTGATGTTCTTGTTTACATCAAACCTTATTTTATTTTCTGATTCTCTTGATTGATAGGAAAGGGTTTGTTCAGCAGCCAGCTTTTTGGTGTTGTCTTCATATTGAACAATGTTGTTGTCAAATGAATTGCGGCTAATGGCCAGGTTGATAAATCCATAGTCAATCAATTTTTTTAAATTGAAACCTACGGTATAGTTCCATTGGTTAATGATTGGGTTAGAATTGAGAATGTACAGCTTTTCAGGCGTAGCTTTTTTGATGGGTGCAAAGCTGAACTCGTCAATGGCTCCCAGACCTATAAAAGAAAGTGTGGTTTTCTTATCTATTTGATGGGTGATTTTGGTCTGAAAATCCCAGTAGTTAGGCCTTATGGGCAAATCTATTGCAGAAAACAATAACTGTAAATAAGAACGCCTTGCAGATGCAATAAAGGTAGTTTTTTTATTTTTTGCCAATGGGCCCTCAAAGGTTGCGGACAGTTCAGTTGCGCTAAGCCTTACATTTCCCTGCAATTTGTTAGGGTTACCGTTTCTTTGTTTAAATTGGAATACTGAACTCAATGTGTTATCGTACCGGGCATCAAATGCAGAAGAACTTAGCTTTACATCTTCTATGAACGATACATTCAACATACCTTGGGGTCCGCCTGCACTTCCTTGTGTCTGAAAATGATTCAACACGGGAATTTCAATGCCGTCTAAATAAAATACATTTTCATTAGGCCCCCCGCCGCGAATGATTATGTCGTTCCTAAAACCGCCACCTTGCTGTCCGCCACCTACGCCGGGCAATGTTTGAATTACTTTACTGATGTCAAAGTTACTTCCCGGGTTACTTTTTATTTCTTCTGTTGTCAGGCGTTGGGTACTCAACGGTGTTTCCAGTGTAGCTGCCCTCACGGTTCTTTTGTTGTTACTTACAACTACTTCTTTCAGGTCAGTCACTTCGGGGGTTAGCTCAATGTTGATGAAACTTTCATTACCAGAATTTAGGATGATATTGAAAAGTGTCTCTTTTTTATAACCGACATTAGAAAAGCTTACGTTGTAGGATTTAGGCGAAACACCCGAAATTCTGAATGCACCATTAGTATCGGACACAGCACCTTTGTTACTTCCTTCCAAAAGCACATTCACATTACTCAATGGTTTTTGAGTAAGCTTATCCACCACAATGCCAGATATGCGGCCATTATTTTGTGCTATCGAATAAATAGAAAATATAATTAGAAAAGTGGTTAAGAAGATAGCCGAAGATTTTTGATTAAATATCATTAAGTAAATTTTTGATTGCAAATATTCTAAACATTATTTACAGTGAATAGTTTATGTTACTCAAATATAATGTTTGACCCTATTTCATGCAGTACAGAGTAGTTGTATAATGCAATTAGACGATGACTCAATACGAGGAACATGGTTTTTTGAAGATGAGTATGGGATTTTCATGTTTTATGAGGCGTTAAAGATGATTCATTCAATATTTTTGAAAACAAAAAAAACCGCCTAAAGTTTTAAATAATAACCCTTCAAAAGCCCTAAGAAATCCGAAGAATAACTATTCCCATTTTGTATGTAGATGTCACTAGTGTGAGTTGAACTTGCTTTTTTTCCAAAAAGTATCATGGCTCTGAAAAATGAATGTTTTTCTGTTTGCCTGACCAAAACCTTGTCTTCTAAATAAAGACCAGCCTCACCAATATATTTTTCAAAAATTTCTGACCGATGAAAGGGGAGGAGTATGGCAAATTTTCCGCTGTTATTTAATAAAGGAATAGCAATTTCCAACAATTCCTGTAGGGTCAAGGCTTGGCTGTGCAAAGCAATATTTCTTCCTTCATCATTGCTTTTCAAATCATTTTCAAAAAATGGCGGATTGCTTACAATAAGGTCATATTTTTTGTGAAGGTTAATATTCCTTACATCCCCTGTTGTTACCTGCAGTCTCTCGTTCCATGTTGATGATCGAAAATTTTCTGCTGCCTGTTGTGCTGCTCCGGGGTCTATTTCTATTGCATCTATCGTGGTATCCCGGGTTGCCTGTGCAATCATCAATGACAGTAAACCGGTCCCTGTTCCAATATCTAATGCACTTCGTATTTCAGGGTTTTTATGGCTTAATTTTTCTGCAACCCATGCGCCAAACAAACAAGCATCAGTACACACTTTCATGGCGCACTTATCCTGATGTATGGTGAACTGTTTGAACTTAAAATAGGTATTTGACATTATAATATTTTTTCCGAGTGCAAAGAAAAAAGCCACCCTATAACAGAATGGCTTTCAAATATAAGTATAAGATGAATGATTAATCAGAAGCAAGGCTGGCAACAAGATATTCATTGTTTAACCGGGCTATATTAGTCAGGCTGATTTCTTTAGGACAAGCAGCCTCGCAGGAACCGATATTGGTGCAGGAGCCGAAACCCTCTTTATCCATTTGGGCAACCATATTTATAGCACGTGATTTTCTTTCGGGGTAGCCTTGTGGCAACAACGCAAGGTGAGAAACTTTAGCAGATAAAAATAACATGGCAGAAGCATTCTTACATGCTGCTACACATGCACCACAACCTATACAGGCTGCCGCTGCAAAAGATTTATCTGCATTGTTTTTATCAATTGGAATAGCATTGCCATCTACTGCATTACCAGTATTTACGCTGATATAACCTCCTGCTTGTATAATACGGTCAAACGCTGACCGGTCAACCACAAGGTCTTTTACTACCGGAAATGCGTTTGCTCTCCATGGCTCAACTACCACAGTTTCGCCGCTCTTAAAAGCTCTCATGTGCAGCTGACATACAGTTGTTGCTTTCCACGGGCCATGGGGCTTACCGTTGATATACATGGAGCAGGAACCGCAGATACCTTCTCTGCAATCGTGGTCAAAAGCTATAGGCTCTTTGCCTTCCTGAATCAAAGATTCGTTTAGTACATCTATCATTTCCAAAAAAGACATTTCTGATGAAATATCTTTTACCTGATAGGTTTCAAAACCACCTTTTGCCTGTTGGTTTTTTTGTCTCCAGATTTTCAACGTCAGGTTCATGTTGTAATGTTCCATATTCCTTGCTTTTGTACTTTTTATTTATTTCGTATCAAATTACGAAGTATGAAAAGATGGTTGTGGTTGAGCATGTTTAAATCATAAGTAGAATTTACTTATAACTCCTCTGTGTTGGCTTAGCCACTTCATAGTTCAACTCTTCCTTGTGCAACTCCCATTGATGTTCACCTTTATACTCCCATGCTGCAACATACTTGAAGTTTTCATCATCACGTAGTGCTTCACCATCTTCAGTTTGGTACTCTTCGCGAAAGTGGCCGCCGCAGCTTTCTTCTCTTGCAAGTGCATCTAAACACATCAATTCGCCTAACTCTATAAAGTCAGCTACACGACCCGCTTTGTCCAGTTCCCAGTTCATTTCTTTTACATCGCCGGGTATCCTTACATCGCTCCAGAATTCTTTTTTCAATTGCTGTACTTCTGCTATTGCTTGTTTTAAACCTTCCGCATTTCTTGCCATGCCACATTTGTCCCAGATTATTTTTCCAAGGCGTTTGTGAAATGATTCAACAGTTGTTTTGCCTTGTATGCTCATCAGTTTATTTATACGGTCAGACACCTCTTTCTCTGTAGCAACAAATGCCGGATGATCTGTAGGAATTGGTGCATTGCGTATTTCATCAGCCAAATAATTACCAATCGTGTATGGAATAATAAAGTAGCCGTCAGCAAGTCCTTGCATTAATGCAGAAGCTCCTAAACGGTTAGCTCCGTGATCGCTGAAGTTGGCCTCACCTAAGGCATATAAACCCGGTACAGTTGTTTGCAATTCATAGTCAACCCACACACCACCCATGGTGTAGTGTACAGCAGGATAAATGCGCATAGGTAATTCATATGGGTTTTCGCCGGTTATTTTTTCGTACATGTCAAACAGGTTGCCGTACTTTTCTTTTACCACTTCTTTTCCCATTGATATAATACTTGCCTCTTCTACATGGTCAAGATTTCTCTTGCCTGCTTCTATTTTTCCATAACGTATAATAGCATCTGCATAATCCAGATAAACCGCTTGTTTAGATGTACCAACGCCATAACCTGCATCACATCTTTCTTTAGCTGCTCGTGATGCTACATCTCTGGGGACCAGATTGCCAAATGCCGGATATCTTCTTTCCAAATAATAATCTCTTTCTTCTTCAGGTATGTCTGTTGCCTTTCGGGTTTCGTTCAGTTTTTTAGGAACCCAAATACGACCATCATTTCTCAAACTCTCACTCATAAGTGTCAGTTTGCTTTGGTGGTCTCCACTTACCGGTATGCAGGTGGGGTGTATTTGTGTAAAAGAAGGATTGGCAAAATAGGCTCCTTTTTTATGAGCTTTCCATGCCGCCGTTACATTGCAGCCCATTGCATTAGTAGAAAGATAAAATACATTTCCATATCCACCGCTGCAAAGCAAAACTGCGTAGCCTGAATGTCTTTCTAATTCTCCATTAACCAGATTACGAGCTATAACACCCCTTGCTTTTCCGTCAACAATTACCACATCGTGCATTTCGTGGCGGTTGTACATTTTCACATTTCCAAGTGCAATTTGCCTTTCCAATGCCTGATATGCACCAATCAGCAATTGCTGACCTGTTTGACCGGCGGCATAAAATGTTCGTTGCACCTGTGTGCCACCAAAACTACGGTTGCTTAGTAATCCGCCATATTCACGGGCAAAGGGAACACCCTGGGCTACACATTGGTCTATTATGTTAGTGCTTACTTCAGCCAGGCGATGAACGTTTCCTTCTCTTGCCCGGTAGTCGCCACCTTTAACTGTGTCATAAAACAAACGGAATACGCTGTCGCCGTCATTTTGATAATTTTTGGCCGCATTGATGCCACCTTGTGCTGCAATACTGTGGGCACGGCGTGGACTGTCCTGATAGCAAAATGCTTTAACCTTATAACCTAATTCACCCAAAGAAGCTGCGGCAGATGCACCTGCCAAACCTGTACCAATTACAATGATTTCCATCTTGCGTTTGTTGGCAGGGTTTACCAGTTTACAATGGCCTTTATAATCGTTCCAAATCTGCTCCAGTTGGCCTTTTGGTATCTTTGAATCTAACATATTCAACCGTTAATTGGTTTATTAGTTAATTGAGTTTATTCTGTATAGTTTGAGATATTTAATAAAATTAACCCCGGGTAAATCACCTTATGTCTAACATCTAATATCTAATATCTATTATCTAACATCTAATATCTAACATCTATTTCACCCACTCAAAATGCATACTAATGGGCATCATGGCAAATCCAATTCCTACTATCAATGAAAATGCCTGACCTGCTATTCTAACAGCAGAAAGATATCTGTTGTTAGAAATTCCCATAGTTCTAAAAGCACTTTCAAAGCCATGCATAAGGTGGTAGGCCAAAGAAATACAACCTAAGACATATAATCCAACAACAATTGGATTTTTAAACACACTTAGCATTTCAAGATACAGATTGTGGTACTGTGCCCCGTTAGAATAATCTACTTCTTCAAGTGGTCTGATACTCCACATACCACCTAAGCGACTTGGTACCCAAAAATGATAAATATGCATGATGAGAAACAATAACAGTAATGTGCCCAATAAGCCCATACTGCGGCTATACCACTTACTGCCACGATTGCCATAATCGACTGCATAACCTACACTTCTCTTAGAATTGTTTTTATTCATTAGCATTAGGCCTTGAATAATGTGGGCAAATATGCCGGCAAAAAGAACAATTTCCATCATTCTGATGACTAACATAGAACCCATGAAGTGGGCACCTGTATTAAACATTTTACCATTATCATTGGCCCAGATAGTGGCATTGAGCCCAAGATGAATAACTAAAAAAGAAATTAGAAAAAGTCCGGTAATGGCCATTACAATTTTTTGGCCTATTGAAGAAGTAAACATTTGCTTAAAAGTCATAGAGCAATTTTAGTTTGAAATGAAGCAGCGCAAAAATACTACACGAAAGGGAGAAATTTGTTCAGAATAAAATAAAAATTGAAGGTTTATTGAAGGTTTGGATATTAGAATTAATTGAGTTGCAATAATTCATATTTTCTTTTATATCCAGTATAGTATAAAACGTTAATGTATTAATGATATAATCATTGCCAATAAAAGCAATTTTGAATTTGCAACTTTAAATCGTTTTCTCATTATTAAAAGTATCAACTCCTGGGAGCTGTATCATGTAACTCTTTACTGCTTTCTAATACTACTTTTTAAATTAATAAAGGCTAAAATCCAATGTCATTAACTTAAGTTTTTTTAGGGGGGCGGGCAGGTGTCTTTTATTCAACCCCGGTTGTGTCACTTGCCGACTTAATTGTCGGAATCCCGATAAGTACCTTTTGAATCTGGACTTCAACTGTATCTTTTCATAGCTTTTTTCACATTTTAATCCTTATAGTTTCTGTAAGTTAATGGCATTGGGTGAAAATCTATAATTATCAATCAATAAAATCATGCTATTACTTTTAGAAACTCATCTTTTTTTCTTCTAGACACATCTACAAAAGTTCCGTTCTCCAGTTCTACTTGTCCGCCATCGCCTTTAATGTACCTTTTGATGAACTGCAGGTTTATGATATGGGAGTGGTGCGGTCTAAAGAAAATATCTACCGGTAACAGTTCTTCAAACTCTTTGAGCGTTCTTGAAGCTGTTATTTTTGTATGATTAGTAAAGTGTAAAATAGTGTAATTGCTATGTGCCTCTAAATGAATTATTGTATTTACGTCAAAAAATAGCAAACCGTCTAAAGAAGGAACTGCCAATTTATTGAAATGCTTTTTGGGATGTTGCAGGTTTTGTTGCATTAATTCTACCTGTTTGCCTAATGTTTTATTGTCTGCATCATTTATCTTGGAGATAGCCAATCGTAGTTCTTCTATATCTATTGGTTTTAACAAATAATCGAATGCAGCATATTTTATTGCCTTTATAGCATATTGGTCATAAGCAGTTGTAAAAATAATATGAAAGTCTTTCTCTTTAATGTTATTGAGCATTTCAAAACCATTCATCACAGGCATTTCTATATCAAGAAAAAGAAGTTGCGGGTGATGTTGTTGAATAAGTTCTATCGCTTCTTTTCCGTTAGCAGCTTCTGCTATTACCTGCACATTGGTGCAATAAACAGAAAGTTTCTCACGTAGAGCCAACCTACCTTTAGCCTCATCATCAATAATAATTGCCTTTATCATTTTAGTTTACTTTTAAAAATACAACTATTCTTGTGCCTGACGCCCTTCCATTTTCTGATAAATCCTGCATGTCTACCGATGCTATTATTTCCTTGTTAAATAGCTTAATTCTTTCTTTGCTCATGTCTATACCATAAGAGGATTCTTTGGTTTGTACAATCTGACTTGCAGCCTGTCTTCCTATACCGTTATCTTCTATGATAAATTTAATTTTATCCCCTGTCTTTTTTACACTGATAAATAGTTTCCCTTCGTTGTCTGCTTTATTTTTGAGTCCATGCAATATTGCATTTTCGACAAATGGCTGTATTATGAGTGGCGGAATTTTATAGTCGCTGTTTAGTAATTCCTGGTCAACTTCTATATAGCTTGTGAATTTCTGTTCGTGGCGTAATTCTTCTAATTCAACATACAATTTCAGCGTTTCTACATCTTTGCTAAGCAACACTGTATTTTGTTTGCTGCTGTCCAGTATGTTTCGCAACAGTTTGGCAAATTTGTTCAGGTAAAGTGTAGCATTGTATTTATCGTTGCTATGAATGAATGCATCAATGCTGTTAATACAATTGAACATAAAATGTGGGTTCATTTGCGCTTTCAATGCAGCCATTTCTGTTTCCAGAATTTTCTCTTTTACCGCTGCTTTGTAGCGGATGCTTTTTATTCTTTGAGAAACGAAAATTATAAGGAATGAAATACTGGAAAGGACCAATAAAGTATAGAACCACCATGTATTGTACCATGGCGGTATAATACTTATCTGAATCGCTTGGGCACTTTTGCTCCAAACATAATTTGTGTTAGCAGACCGAACGTAGAAGGTATATTCACCAGGCTTGAGTTGTGTATACCTGGCAACATTTTTTGTACCGTTGCTTACCCAACCCGTATCTACCCCTGCTAGCTTGTATTGGTAAATAATATTTTCACTTTGTGAAAAGTTGGGTGTTTGAAATTCAAAACTGATAAAATTTTTAGTGTAGGGTAGGGTAATGTTTTGCAGGTATGGAGTTGCTGAATCAGTTTGATATGGTGTATTCATTACTTGTATATTGGTAATAAGGGGTGGTGGCGAAAAGTCCTTGATGGCCGACAATTCAGGATTTACCATGTTCAATCCATTGATTCCCCCAAACCATATATTTCCTTTTTTATCCTTGTAACAGCTTGCAGTATTAAATTCCATAGATTGTAATCCATCGTCTTCGGTAAATTTTTTACAAATACCTGTGTTTTGATCAATTACAGCAAGACCTCCATTAGAACTTATCCAAATACGGCCATAATTATCGGGCACTACAGCATAAATATAATTATTAGGCAGACCATTTTCTGTAGTCCATAATTTGATGATTTTTTGAGTTGCTGCTGACGCCTGTATAAGTCCATCATCTGTAGCTACCCAAAGAAAGATACTATCCTGAAAAAAGTAACGGGATGCGCCTGATATCTTTTCAAACTGTGGGAAAAAAGTAAACTGACCATTTGTATAATTATAGCGCACAAGATTTTTTGCTTCGGTTGACATGTAAATATTACCATCGTTCATTTCTTTCATGTAGCGAACACGCAATTTGAATTGCGCATTATCAAGAAGCATTTTTTCGTCCTTGCATTTTTCCCATTTCAACGTTTTCAAATCAAAGAGTCTTAGGCCACCTTCATAGCCCCCTACAAGTATTTTATCCTGTGTTTTCAATTTTATTATTGCACATAGTTTTTTTGTCTGTTCATCATTTTCATCTGTGTATTTTATAAACTCTGCCATTGATTTATTAAAACTATATAAACCGCCCCAGGTAGCTATCCACAAAAAATCTTTTTTGCCTTTTATAATTTCATACATATTATTGGAGCCTGATTCATTATGCTTACTCCTGTTAGGGTGATGATAGGAATATTTACCCGTCCTAACATTTGTATGCAATAATCCACCTGATAACGTTCCCATGAAAAAATCTTCATCATTTTCAGAAAAGATGCTGAAGATTATATTGTCCGGGATATGGTCTGCTTTGCGGGTTTCATTTCGCCACAGGCTAAACTGAATCTTTTGTAAATCATATTTGGCAATACCTCCACCGCTAAGGCCTATCCAGGTTATTTTTTGATCATTCGTAAAAAAGCTTAAAACGAAAGGTGTTTTTAAGGAATGGATAGTTTCAGCTGCACCTGCATTTTCGAACGTTTTTGTTTTTAAATTGACCTTTAATAATCCGTCACTTCTGCTCCCAATCCATACAGTATTAGCATCACTTTGATGAATTATCCGTGCATCGTTCAGGTTTTTTCCTCCTATAAATTCTTTGGTAAAATTTTGTGTATTAATAATGTTGTTCTGTCCCGGATTTGCTAAAATTATTTCAGCATTATTTAGCAATATCCATGGTTTGCCATTAACTATAGTCATGTCAGCTATACCAGTTTTATCTGTTGAAAATGCAGTTTGGTTAGGTAAGAGTAGGGGAGTAAATATTACACCGGTCAGCTTGAATAATGTGTTTTGGCTACAGGCCCAAATGCCTCCTTTGTCATCAAAACAAAATGCGATTATTTTTTTAATCATTCCACCTTTCCAATTTAATGATACCATTGCTTTAAGAGACTTATTATAGCAAAACAGCCCATCTTTTTGGGTAAGAATCCAAATATTGTGATGGATATCCTCTTCAATTTTTACAACCCAAATGCCATCAGGAAGTTTAAAACCCTTAAACACTTGTTCCGGCAAAATAAAGGAATTGTTATAGCGGTTATACAAGAGTATTTCGTAAGTAGTTCCCACCCATAGCCAATCGTCTTTGTCAGCGTACAAAGCTGTAATCATTTTAGAAATCTTTGAAGTAGCAACACCATTTTTTATCTGGTCTTTTACAACAGGAATTATAGAAGTGAAGCTTTTGCCATCAAAACGGTTGAGTCCATCCTGTGTGCCAAACCACATGAAACCATCGTTTGTTTGAGCAATACTATAAATGCTGTTTTGCGATAAACCTTGTGCCGAGGAGTAAGATTGAAAATGTAGGCTTTGAGGAAACAAAATTGTTTGCCACCCTAACAACGAAATTATGAAAAGTGTAATTTTCATCGTTCAAATTACAATATTTTTAAACTGAATATAATTTTAGAGAAGACAGTTTTTAAAAGATAAATAGATAATATCATAGAATACTATCTGAATAATAGTTTAACTGAAAAAAAGCCATTTCCAAAAAAACTATTGGAATGGCTTTTTTTAGATCTGCACTTAGTTTTGGTTTCACATTTATTTTACTGAAACTTTTAGCAGTGTTGATAAGCGGCAAGGTTTTTATTTTCATGCCCAGCGAATTGTAAATAGAGACTTGTGCTTTGGTGTCATTTTTTGCTGTAATCGAAAGAGATCAGCATTACAAAACCAGTCTCTAATTTTCTTTAGAAAGCTGCTCCTGTTAGTCTCTAGATTTACTTCAACCGCCCCATCATCATAAAGTCGCACCAATACTCAGTATCGGATTCTTTGCCTAATTCATTGTTGGTTGCAGATACTTTAAAGATGGTCTCACCTGTAGCAATACTTGGTTCCACACCATAGACAGGGAAGGCATCATTGCCATTACTAGTATAAACGGTAACGGTAACAATTGGTTTATCATTGAACAGGTGAGGTGTCCGTATAAAACATTGTTTTACATAAGACTGTCCTTCCGGTTCCATGCGAACTCTGCCAGCAGTGATGATCGTTTTGCCCGATTTAATTGTGTACATAATCAGTTATTTTTGGTTGGTTATAGAATAATATTTCGTAGATCAGTTTTAAAGTTTTATTACTTTCTTGATGATTTTTTCTTCCCCCATTCTCACTTCTACTAGATAAACGCCTTTGGCAAAAGACGAGCCGTCAACGTTTATTTTGTTGTTGCCTTTCGCCGCATTTATTACTGGTAAAGTTTTCACTTTCACTCCAACTGAATTGAAGATGGAAACCTCGGCTTTGGTGGTGTTTTTGGCGTTGATGGTAAGATTAAAGGAGGTAGTGAATGGATTGGGGTTGATGGATAATATTTCCAGGTTTTCTCCCAGCAGAGCTTTTTTGCTGTTCAAAGTAATGCCAGTGTTTATGTATGGAGAGTGGTTTGTAATACCTGCCGCATGGTCACTTTGCCGTGAAGAATACACTATACAGTTGTCAATGTTGGTGCGGAAAGTAGAACCGTTCGTGGCAAAAAATCCATCACTTAATACAATTTCCGACTCTGCTTCATACCAAACGTTAGAGCCATTAGCGCAGGTGGATATAGAAGTTAGACTGCCTTCTGCAATAAAGCCTTTATTGCCTGTGTGTGTTTGATTTAGCGTGGTATAGGTGTTGCAAAACACAGTGAAGTAATGATTATAGACTTTGCCATTATAAATTACCTGCATCTTCCAGGTGCCCGAGTTGCTGCTGCTGAAAGTGTACTGGTAGGTTGAGGCAGTAGATGAAGTGTTGGCTCCTGTATATGTGGAGTTGTTGTTGTATTTCTGTGTTCCCTGCTCATCATAGATTTGAATATTAATGACCTGGTTTGTTTGCAGGCCCCTAAAAAAAACGGTGAGTCTTATAGTTCCCGATGGGATAAAATGATTGACCTCATTGGTGGTCTCCTGGCTAGGACATGTGTTGTAACTGTAACCATTGATAGCCGTCATCATTCTTACAACTCCTGACTCCCAGTAGTCTTTTTGTGCAGCCCATAAGGACGAATTTGTATTGCATGTGCCGTTATTCGGGTCAACAACATTGTTGAGATTGTCATGAATTTCGAAGTGCAGATGCGGCCCGGTTGAATAACCAGAACTTCCCACTTTTCCAAGATAATCCCCCGTGTTTACAACTGAACCAATTGGCTTTGTAAGGACACTTCCATTCTTCATGTGTAAGTAAAAAGCCCGTGACCCATCGGCGTGTTCAACTACTACATAATTCGGAGATGCAGAAGGATTTAAGGTGCAGTTTCTGTCAAATTCTCCATCGTGGCTATCGGCTATTACGCCAGGTGCCGCGGCTATTATGTCTGCCACCTGATTATCCATCATCAACCAGTGAAAAGGTACTAAATCAATATCCATTCCGTTGTGACCATCGTAAGTACGGGTGCCGCAATTGTAATCCTGGATGCCTGGTGAAGTATTATCTCTATCCACATAATTGTTGACAAAATACAAGCTTTCATCTTTGAAATTATCAGCTGCTTTAAGCGGCCAGTACAAAGCAGGAATGGACTGTGTTTTGTTTACTTTAGGAAACGGAGTTCCTTTGGCTTCGGCTGCTCTTTTGTTTTGCTCTATACGGAAGGCAATCAATTTCATTTGGGCTTTTGAAATACAGTTTTCTTTTGTATTATTTTGTAGAGGTAAAAGCGTTTGTTGGGCCGTCACACTTAGGCTTACGAGCCCAAATAATATCAGGAGGTAAATGATCTTAGTTTTCATTTCAATAGTTTTTTGGTGAATGTTTTGAGTTTATTTTGAAAAACTATTTACTCATTTTCTTTAGTCCATCAACCTGCTTTTGAAGATCAATTACATACAACGTTAGTTCTTCTATTTTCTTTATCATTTGTGCAGACACTTTTCCTACTTCAAGTCCTTCAGTTTCAATTTCATTTCCCGCCGTTACATCTGGTAAATGTTTGTTGGTTTTTATAAATTGTTCTACTTCGACAAGAGACCGTAGTTTATAATCATCTGAAAATACATAGTCGCACCAACCTGTTGAGACCCGTACTTCTTTGGCCCGGATGGTGCCGCAAACGTCCAGTTTATAAGCAGGGTTATTGGTGCCTAAACCTATATTGTTTGTAGTACCATTCACCATTAACGCAGGTAGATAACCGGCAGCAGTCAGGTAGATATCGCCACCTCCTGTACCAATCTCGATTCCTTCTCTGCTAAACTGGCTGGTTATTGTACGATTGGTTACTCCTTTGATATAGCCTCTGTCAGTATTAAACTCATCGCTAAAAACCTGAATTGGATTGCGTCCCCTCAGCTTGAATATTTGCGTGTTGTTGCTTGCAGCCTCGGGTGTACCACTATAGATAAGCATCTTGTAGTCAGGATTGTCAATGCCTATGGCAACATTGCCCCCACCGCCAGCTAAAATTATATCGCCTCCCGGCTTGTAAGCTGCGGTTCCAAATTGCTCGCCTGGCTGATCGTTGATGTACACTTTAGAAGGTCTCCGGTTAGCATACACGCCAAAACCGCCATAGATTTTGTTGCCACCTCTTATGTAAGTATGTCCTGTAGTTCCGTAATTAAAATGACTGGGAAAGTCACTGCTTCCACTAATAGATAAACTTGCCTGATCGGTAATGTTGTTGTTGCCGACATGCACAAAGCCATTTTTAAAGATACTGATGCCCTTTACAGGTGTATTTGCAAACGAGGTATTGGCACCAACACTGTCCTGCATGGCCATGTAGCAGGTGCCTGTTGATGGATCCATGTTCAACTGCATGCCATAGCCATCTCCAATTGCTTTGCCATTGCCTGTAGCAACATCCCTATATTGATTAAAGCCTATGGTAGGCCAGTTGCGCTGTAAAGAAATACCGGCTCCATCTCCACCAAAAATGGCCGATGTGGCACCCCCAAATCCAACGCCATTTACTTCCAGTTTTGCCCTTGTCGGTGTCGTGGTACCAATGCCTACATTGCCGCTATTGTTGTTGTATATTTCATTGCCTGAAGAAATCCATTGTGATGAACCTCCCGTAGGCAAAGTTTGCCAACTAGCCAACCCACTCAAATCGCTGGTGAGTACCTTGCCAAGTCCCGGAGCACCACCGGTTATTTTTACTTGTCCGGCAACTTCCAGTTTGGTTGATGGAGCAGTTGTACCAATACCAACATTGCCCGAACCATTGTCAAGGAACAGTTGTGTATTATTAAATACAATATTACCGGTCGCACCAATCTTTAATCGCTCCAAACGGGTGGCGCTGTTGCTGCCTGTGACAAAAGATATTCTTGCAGGTACACTACCAAGTAAAGGAGCCCCATCTACATAAAAGTCAATGCCGGCCGGGTTTTGAAAAGAACTGCCATCATAACCACTGGCAAGAAATGACATGAGGAAATCGTTGTTGGCAACTGCGGCAGGAGTAGCCAACGATCCCTTGCTTCGGCGGCCTATGAACACAGGCCGTGCATTGGCCAGTGTGGATGCAAGAGAAAGAATGTAATCAGCATTGCCAACAGTCTGCTCCCCAAAGCCAGTAAACAATGGTGCTCCAGCACTGACCCAAGAGGATGCCGGCACTCCCCCCGAACCTTTGACAGTTAGTACCCCAGAAGGTATTGTAGTCCCTGTACCTATGCCTACTTTGCCAGTGTTGGTGTTGTAAATGTGGGTGCCGTTTGCTGTCCATTGGGCGTTGACATTTCCCCAAAGCGTCATCGTAGCAATGATGCAGATTGTGCAGATTTTTTGAAATTGCTTTTTCATCAGTTTTAGTCTTTGAATGCCTACTCTTTGTTTGGATTTTCGGCTGGCTCCATTTGTTTTATTATCATTTCATTTTGGGTATTAAAAATGATTACATAACAAATGTTGCAAATAAAGACTTCTGTGAAAAGCACCATTGAGCAATTTACATAGTTGGGTTAGCAGGTGGCAGAAAGTGTTAAGGTTTAGAGCAGCTGAAAAGGTAGGGCACTTAGTAATGTTTTAAAAAAATGATTGAAGGAAACAATAAATTTTGAAAATACGGGTTGATGGGCATATCGAAAACTTCAGTTAATAATTTAATCCCTGATATTGAGTAATAGCTTACCAGACAATGCTGATCATCACAAATTAGTAAATACTATCTTGGCTTAGAATATTTAAAATTTCAAAAGTCTTAAGTATCCAGAAATGGGATTGCTGAATTTTTTTTATAAAATCACGAAACTTTAATTAGCAATAAATAGTATAGAAAATAGTATAATTTTATATTACACGCTACTTAATATATAAGCCTGATAATGATAGTTGATGTTTAAATAAATTACCGCTAGACAAAGCATTAATACCAGTACAGCTTCAAAAGATTTTTTAAATGTATGTCCTGCAAAGTAGTGTGCAGTAATAGCCCCTATCATTAAAGCAGCTATCATGATTGAAACATATATTGCTAACCAATTTAACCAGATACCAGCTATTATACCTACACTAAGCAATATTTTTACTGTACCAATAAAATTCCGAAGCCAATCCGGAAGGTTAAATGATTTAAAATCTTCTTTTATTGTATTGTATTGTATAACCCACACCTTTAGGATTGAAAGTGCAATTGAAATTTGTAGTACAATACCAATGATCGCAATATTTTCAAGGCTTTTTAATTCTGCGGGATTTGCTTGTAAAAACAGAAGGTATAAAGGAATCATAACAATTAATTTTTAGGTAGTAAAATATAATTATTAATAGCAATTTAGTTGGTAACTAAAGTTACATACATTATTTTACAAATTAAAAATTTATTGTGATTTTTTGTCAAAAAATAAAAAATTTAGGCTAGATCTTAAGATGAGAAATAATGAGTTGTCCCTAAAATACCCACTTTTTTTAGATGAAAGGGGGGAGGTATTTGATACACTTATTAATGAGATTGATTTTGTAATGAGATTGATTTTGTAATGAGAAATATTAATATATATGATCAGGCTTGATTAACTCCGGGTATAGCTTCTGCAAATGCTTTATTTCAGGAATGCTTACAGCCTTTACATACCCCTGATTTGGATTTTTAAAAATATAATCCTGATGATAATCTTCTGCATCCCAGAATTTAGTAAATGGAACTATCTGTACAGCTATCGGATTGTTGTATTTGCCGGATGAGTTTAGTTGTTTTATATAAGCATCTGTAAGTTGTTTCTCATTATTGCTTCTGTAAAAAACCAGAGAACGATATTGCGTACCACGGTCATTTCCCTGCCCGTTTACTTGTGTGGGGTCTTGCCCCGCAAAATAAACTTTAAGTAAGGTAGAGTATGTAATTACTGATGGATCATAATAGACATTAACCGTTTCTGCATGACCTGTGTTACCTTCTTCTATACTTCCGTATGTGGGATTGGTGGTAGTACCGCCTGCATATCCTGACACGGCTTCCTTTACTCCTTTGATACTTTCAAACAAAGCTTCTTCGTGCCAAAAGCAGCCTGCGGCAAAGGTGGCAACACTATATTTGGAGAGGTCTTTTACCGATAAAGACTCTTTTTTAGCTATAGCTTTATTATTAGACTTTTGGGCACAAGATGATAAAGTAAGTAAAATGAATAATGGAAAAGTAAAGTATTTCGTTTTCATGATAATTTTTATACAAAATACGATAACTATTGTTGTACAGATTGTTAAGAAACTGTAAGGTTTTTGTACCATAATATATAATTAACACACCTAGCTATAAAACTCTGCCAGCGAACCAAAATAACTTTCATCCCAGCCTTCTGTGATTGCATCATATTCTTCGTCAGGAATGTTGGTGTGCCTTAGTTCTACAGATGTACCTTGCTTGTGCGGATGCAACTTTATAGTAACAATAGATGGTTTTTCCTGTTCGCCAAAGTACCACTGTTGCACAATCTTTTTTCCTTCTTCAAATTCCAGGTTGCGACCGCTTATACTATCCTCCCACAATGAAAATTCAGTTTCAGGTTCCGTACTCATAATGGCTTTTTCGCCTGTCCAAAGTTGAATAGTAGCGGGATTGGTAAGCGCCACATAAACGTCTTCAGGTTCGGCAGGTAAAATATAGTATTTCTTAAAGTCTTTCATGTTGTAAAGCTATGATTTGTGTTTCACGGAAAGGGTTAGTGAATGGAAATTTTTTTCAGCGAATTTTATTTCTCACTGAAAATTTTTGAAGCAACGGAAAATTTCATTGTAAAAATTTGCTTCTATAACTTCAGTTATTTCCGTGAGCAAAATAATTTCATTTGAAAATAATTTGTAAGGATAAGGCTCACTGAAAATTTTTGAAGGAACGGAAAATTTCATTGTAAAAATTTGCTTCTGTTCCTTCCGTTATTTCCGTGAGCAAAATAATTTTCTTCGTTAGAAATCATCCCCAAATCCACGTAACCATTTGTTTTGCATTTCGTTGGTTGTTGAACATTTGAATTAATACATTTTCACGCAATGTAATATCATCATGTTGAAATGGCTTTTTATATAATTCAATAACAGATTGTTTAAAATCTTCTTCATCCGTTGCAATATGGCAAAGACTTTCAAGTCCTGTTCCATCAACTGTTGAGTCATTTACAAGACAGTGTCTCCCATTGAATAAGGCATTGACCAACTTCACTTTTATTCCTGTACTATTGAATGAAGGAATGATGTTGATTTGTGCTTTTTCAATCAGGTCCTGCATTTCAACTTCATCAGGGTTGG
This sequence comes from Segetibacter sp., assembly GCA_031423805.1. GTDB lineage: Bacteria > Bacteroidota > Bacteroidia > Chitinophagales > Chitinophagaceae > Segetibacter. The sequence continues at coordinate 36,476 of JANPGE010000081.1, forward strand.
CAATCATGCACATGGTGCTTTTGCTTTCTACCAATGCAGTCAGAAATGCAGAAGGGTTTTTTCCTGCTATCACAAGACTCATTTCCAATTCATTAAATACATTTTCTACCAGCCATTGAGCTGCTTTTTCATTTTCACCCACACTAAGATCCCCTTGGTACAAACAAAATATACCATTTCCTTCATTTGATTTAACTTTCCACTCAGGTAAAAAAAGTGGAAGAAAGTCTATGTTTTTGCATCCGAGCTTTCTGTACACCTCGTCATCCTTTTCTATAACCCCCCAAAATGTAGCTCTGTTGACAATTGATTTTTCATACCATTTCAAGCGCCAGCTTTCAAATAAGAAATAGAGTTTTTTGAAAAATGACGGTGTGTTCTTGCTTAAATGCCTGTAGTAGATATGCTCAACATTATGCAGTCTTACAAAACATTTGCGTTGGTTAAATCGTGTATCATGCAGCAGATAAGTGCAATGGACACCTTCCATAAAAATAGGATAATCATCCTGCAACAAACGATTTAGTAAATCTTCGTCTTTTCGACTACTAACAATATAGGGATACTTAATGGATATAGCATCCCATCCAGTTTTTCTTGGGTAGTAATGTACACTTTCGCAAAATTGGTTCAATGCTTTTTGTTCGCCCCTGCCATATTCAAAACAATGCAAATGAATTTTTACTCCCTGCTGTTGTAGTGCAGGTAATTTATAATACAAGTCAAATACCCCACCATAGTCGGCGGGGAAGGGAACATTCAGGCAAATTATATGTAAGTGTTTTTCCAAAAGCTGTTTTAACTAAAAAGTTTTTTATAAAATTCAATCAAAGTTTTTTCCTCATTTTCCCAGTTCAGCTTTTCTCTTGCTATTAAGCAGTTGGAGCGTAATTCACTTAGAAGAACGTTATTCTCAAGCAAATTGTTCAATCCGTTGGCTATAGTATCTTCATGAGTATCACTAATTAATGCTGCAATATGGTATTGGTCATTGATGGATTTATATTGTGGATAGTTTACACATAGTTGTGGCACACCCGCCATTATATAATCAAAAAACCGGTTGGCTAACGATTGGTATTGATTCAATCCTGTATTTTCAAATAGCATTACAGCAACGGAAGCCTGTGGAGTAATGCTTCTTAATTCATCAGGTTGTACCATTCCTTTCAATTCCACTTTGTCCGCTACATTGTTATCTTTAATAAGCTGTTTTACCTGCTCAAAATAATTCCCATTTCCACAAATGACTAATCGGGCATTCACCTTTTTCATAGCGGGTATAAGTGATTCAAAACTACGTCCTTCATTAACCGCACCCTGATAAATAATAAATGGATTTTGGTTGTTGGGTGTAGGATTTATTCTATTCAGTTTTGGAAGGTTACGCACTACACCATAACATACACCGTAACGTGATTTTAATTCATTTACAATAAAATCATTTACGGTATAACCCTGTTGAAACTTAGGTACAGCAAACTTTTCCACTGCCAACCACATTTTTTTGATTGCAGGTCTTGTTACTATTTCTTTTTGTTCAGTAAATAGTTCGTGTGCATCATACACCCGTTTTTTACCCTTTATAAGGGAAACAAAATAGTTGGGTAAAATAGTATCTAAATCAATTGCACAATAACAATCCGCTTTTCTGAAAAGCAAAAAGAAAAGCAATCTTAGATTGTATTCGAGGTAAAACAATTTTCCTTCAGTAAAAAAACAAAACAGCCGCTTTTGTTTGTAAGGTTGATCCTTTAGTGGTTTGGAGTTATTTAGTTTTCTACCAATTAATATTACTTCATAACCCGCATTAGCCACTGATGCACAAATTCTTTGCATCCGTTGGTCATATACCAGATCATTTGTAACAGTAAAGGTTATTTTTTTCAAATAAAGGGTTTATAATTAGTGGCAAATATATTTTTTTAGAATTGACCGGGTAGGATAATTTTTTGAAACTGCATTGGGGACAACTATGATTAATTTAAGCTATTTCAGTTGTAATTATTAATTTTGAATTATGTACACCAAAGAAACAATATTAAATCTCCTAAAAGCTAAAAAGCCGGATCTGCAAAAAAGATACCCTATATCGGAATTGGGTTTGTTTGGTTCTTATGCCAGAGGCGATAATAACGAAAAAAGTGACATAGATATACTTGTCGATTTTAATCAACAAATAGGTATCGGTTTTATTGAACTTGCAAATGAGTTAGAAGATGTATTTAAAACCAAAGTTGATTTGCTTTCCCGCAAAGGTATTAAATCTCGCTATTTGGAATCTGTTGAAAAAAATCTGATACATGTCTGAAAGAGTAACATTTTTTTTGCTACAGGATATTTCAGAGTCTATTCAACATATACTTGACTTTACGAAAGATTATTCCTTTGAGAATTATTGTAATGATATTAAGACAAAGCATGCAGTTGAACATAATTTTATGATTATAGGCGAAGCAGCTTCTCGAATGCCGGAAGAATACAAATTGCAGCACAATGAAATAAAATGGAGATTGGTAAAGGATTTCAGAAATGTTATTATTCATGATTACTTTGGAATTGATAACAGCATTGTTTGGGATATAATACACCATTCACTTCCTGATTTAAATGAACAAATATTAAATTTATTACAACAGGAGTTGTAGAAGAATGCACAATGAATTTCCTTTTAATAGATTTTTTTAATAAAATTTGATTTTGCTACAAAACAAACTTCTCCATCAATTTTTGCAACTCTTCACCCGCATCTTTACAAAATCCCGGATGCACTTTAGATGTTTGCAAAACTGTACTACGTGTTGCCGTCAACCATCTAAACCTGGAAGCAATAGAATACAAACCAATTGGTCCTCCTGCTTTATTTCCTTCGCAAACAAGGGTAAATGCTTTTAACCGTTGTTCTATTTCCTTAGTGTCAAGTTCGCATGAAAAAGCTTTTAATTTTTCTTCGGGCAAATGATAAGCAGTCCGCAAAAACTTTTGCGAAGCACAAAACAGTATTACCCCAACATTGATAAATTCCTCACGTTCTACCCGCGGCACCAATCTTATGATAGCATATTCAAATAAGTGTTGCTCTTGCATCGTTGGCTTCTTTTACAAAAATGGAGGAATGGTTAAGTCTTGTTTCTAAAAAATGTATATAAACCTCCCGGCTTTGTTCGGCAGTAGATACCTGTAGTTCATCTTGTAGCCACTCGTCAGGTACTAATGCAGCAATAGAATGAATGATTTCTTTTGTTAACAGGTTCTTACACAATATATCAGCTTTTTCCATTTCAGTAGCCCATGGTAGCAATACATGGTCTTTAATCATAGGAAAAGTTTTATGCCCCTGTTCATGCACATTTTGCCAGGCATGATGAAAGAATAAAGCTGCGCCATGGTCTATCAGCCACAATTCTTTATGCCACATCAGCATATTAGTATTTCGGGCTGTGCGGTCCACGTTTGTAATTAAGCTATCAAGCCATACTATTTTTGAGGCAGTCAGGCTATCTACATCATTTACAACAGAATCAAAGGTTATTGCACCAGACAAGTAATGCATTGCCAGATTTAATCCGGTACTTTTCTTCAGCAAATCCTGTATTTCTTCATCAGGTTCTGTACGGCCAAAGGCTTCGTCGAGGTTTGCAAATACTATTTCGGGTACTTTTAATCCAATAATACGGGCAATTTCTCCCCCAATTAATTCAGCAATTAATGCTTTAGCACCCTGACCGGCACCCCTGAATTTAAGGGCATACAAAAACCCATCATCCGCTTCTGCAATGGCCGGCAGCGATCCTCCTTCTCTCAAGGGGGTCACATAGCGTGTCACATTTACAGTTCTTGGACTATTCATTTCACTGTTCATAACGGCACTAAATTAATCATAAAGTGTGTTGAGTTAGAAAGAAATACAGGAAAAAAATGTTTTAATTTCAGTAAAAGGTAAATTTTAATGTATGAATAATGTATCATTTTTTTCCCTCAATGAATATAGTATAAACTATGTTTTTTTACTCCTTTGCAGACCTATCTTTGCGGCTATGCATTATGTTACAGTAGAAGGATTGAGTAAAAGTTATGGTATTAACCCCCTGTTTGGCAATATTTCATTTCATATAAACGAAGGTGATAAAATAGCCCTTGTGGCCCGCAATGGTGTAGGAAAAAGTACGCTGTTACGCATATTGAGCGGTACAGAAACCCCCGACGAAGGCAAAGTTTGGATAAACAAAGATGTTACCGTTGCCCTGTTTGAACAAGACCCTAAGTTTGATGAGTCCAAAACCATTTTAGAAAATATTTTTCATACCGATACGCCTGTTTTAAAAGCTATTCGTAATTACGAAGCTGCTATAGATGAAAACGATGAGCAAGGTATTGTTGATTCGCTGGCGCAAATGGATGAAATGAATGCATGGGGATTTGAGTCTAAGGTAAAAGAGATTTTAAGTAAACTGAATATTCACCACCTGCAACAGTCTGTTAGTAGTTTAAGCGGTGGACAACGCAAAAGAGTGGCTTTGGCGCAAACGCTGATAGATATAGGTTTTGAGCATCAACACACTTTCCTCATTATGGATGAACCTACCAA
>JANPGE010000082.1:0-4998 GCA_031423805.1 Segetibacter sp.
ATTTTGGATCATGAAAACAGGCTTGATTTTGAGGCAAAGTCTAAGAGAGATGTAGCAAGGGATATAGTAGATGTGATAGTTAAAAAAATCAGTTAAAATAAAATTACTTTCTATCAAATAGCAGCAATCACAATATTTACAGCGATGAAAAAATATATTTTACTAATTGGGTCAGTTTTGTTTTTCTTATCAAACAAAGTTATTGCACAGGAATTTCAGGCAAAGGTTACTGTAGTGGCTACCCGTGTTCCCACTACTGTAGATAAAAAAATATTTACGACACTACAGACACAACTTACCAATTTTATTAATAATAGAAAGTGGACTACAGAAACATGGCAACCTAATGAAAAGGTTGAATGTAGTTTTTTGTTGAATATTGAAAGTGTAGTAGAAACAAATGTTTACAAAGCAAGCTTAACAGTACAGGCTGCAAGACCTGTTTATAATTCATCTTATGCCTCTGCTCTTATAAACTACATGGATGCAGATTTGACATTTAGGTATGCTGAATACCAACCAATTGAATTTAATGAAAACCGTGTTCAAGGGTCAGATGCATTGGCAAGTAACTTAACAGCTACTTTGGCTTATTATGTGAATGTTATACTCGGCCTCGATTATGATTCTTTTTCACCAAAGGGCGGAGATGCTTTTTTTCAAAAGGCTAACAATATTGTGAATAATGCACCGGAGAGTAAAAATATAAGTGGTTGGAAAGCCTTTGATGGGTCAAGGAACAGGTATTGGTTAACTGAAAATATGCTCAATACACGGTACAATCTAATTCACGATGTAATTTACAAATACTACCGTGAGGGGCTAGACCATATGTATGAAAATGATACAGAAGCAAGGAGTCAAATGCTTGAGGCTCTTACTCAATTGCAGGGAGTAAATCAGGAGAATCCCAATTCAATGATAATTCAGTTTTTTATGTTGGGCAAGTCGCAGGAATTAATCAGAGCATTTAAAAAATTGTCACCACCTGATAAACAAAAAGCTGTAGAAGTCCTATCAAAATTGGATGTACCCAATATATCAAAGTATCAACAGGATTTGAAATGAGGCGATTTGTTGGCTTATTCTTGTTGATATGGTTGGTTGCATGCTCATCATCTCCCGTGCCAAAAGGGTTACTTCGGCCTGATAAAATGTATCCTGCCGTAAAGGATATGATGCAGGTTGATGAATATATCAACAACTATATGATGAGTGACTCAACCATTAATATAAAGGAAAGACGAAGTTTGTTGTATGCAAAGGTTTTCAAGCTGCACAACACAACAAGGGAACAGTTTTATAAAAGCTATGATTTCTACCGACAACATCCTGATTTACTCAAAGCACTTTTTGATTCTTTGGCCGTAGGCCTAAAAAAACCTGAATATAAAAAGGCAATTGCTATTCCACTCCCAGGTGATAGTCTGTTGCAGTAGGGGATATTACTTAATGGAGATTTTCACTGCTCAACTTCTATATTCAAATTTATACCGTTGGACAAACAATATAGTCCAATTCAGCTTCGCCTCATTTTACTATTGGTTTGATTTCATCGGTATAAACCACAGTAAGATTTTAAAAATATTGGCATATTTTAAAATTCACATTGGTATTATATTCTAAAGTTTTCAGCTCCAATTACTGAATTCCATTTCCCCGTTTCTGCATAGTCTTTTATCACCCTGTTTCTTTCTTTGAGTAGTTTTGTCATGTACCCTGTAAGGAAAAGTTTATTGACGATTTTTCCAATTATGCCGAATGGAGACTGAAATGTAAACACATCTTCCATTACTACTGCATCGCCTACTGTAGAAAAGCTATGGTCGTGGACAAAGCTTTTAAAAGCTCCTTTAATTTGCTCGTCTCTAAAATGATGAGGCCGATTGAAAGCCGTAATTTTTGAAGTAAGTTGCTGGCGGATGCCAAAGTGTGTAGCTTCCCATGTTACAGTTTCGCCGAGGTAAATAAGCCCGGTTGTCCTTCCTGCTATTGCCTTTTCTTTACTTGCAGCGGTAGATATTTGATGAAGGTCTATGCTTCTGGAAAGATCAAAACAAATTTGAATAGTGGAGTGGATTTGTGTTTTGAGATAGATGGTGGGCATGAGATAAAAGTAAATAAAGCATGGCAATCTATCATCCAATTTTTTCTGGTAATACGCCATTTTAGTACAGTTTAAGTATTTCTCAACCACTATAATAATTCTTTCCCAAAATGTTATAGAGAATGATCAAACAAACAATCCATTTTTTGTGTTTTTCATGAGATTCTATTTTTAAAACAAAGTAAATGTTGTGTCTAACAATTGGTGTAAAAAGCTAAATAGTAGTACAACCCTTTAGACGTGTGACCCCGCAAAACTGCGGGGCAAGTACAACGATACTGAATAAAGTACTAATGTTGGAAAACAAAATTCCTATTTGAATGGGGACACATATATACAAATTTCAATGAAATCTTCTTCCTGAAAAGGACTTTGATATGAGCCGTTTTATCCGCGAAGTCAAACCAGATTATTATAACTTTGCACCTGAAAATCAACCCGATAATTTTATAAAACATGGAAAATAACAAACCCGAAAACACAGTAATGGCCGAGATGAACGATGAAGGCGTAAAATGCCCGTTTCTTGGTGGCGCATTAAAGCAAAGCGCCGGTAACGGTACAAGAAACCGCGATTGGTGGCCGAATCAGTTAAAGTTGAACATCCTTCGCCAATATTCTGCTCTTTCTAATCCTATGAGTAAGGATTTTGACTATGTCAAAGAATTCAATAGTGTTGACTACGATGCTTTGAAAAAGGACATTTACGATTTAATGACCAACTCGCAAGATTGGTGGCCGGCTGATTATGGACATTATGGCCCATTCTTCATAAGGATGGCGTGGCATAGTGCAGGTACTTACCGCATCTCTGACGGACGTGGTGGTGGCGGCTTTGGTACACAACGATTTGCACCGCTTAACAGTTGGCCCGACAATGCTAACCTTGACAAAGCCCGTTTGTTGCTGTGGCCAATAAAAAAGAAGTACGGTAAGAAAATTTCCTGGGCAGATTTAATGATACTTGCCGGTAACTGTGCCCTTGAATCTATGGGTTTTAAAACATTTGGTTTTGGCGGTGGTCGTGAGGATGTTTGGGAACCTGCAGAGGATATTTATTGGGGTGCAGAAAAAGAATGGTTGGGCGACGAACGCTACACTGCCGACCGTGACTTGGAGAACCCTCTTGCAGCTGTACAAATGGGGCTTATTTACGTAAACCCCGAAGGACCAAACGGCAATCCTGACCCGTTGGCTTCGGCTCGTGATATAAGGGAAACATTTGGCCGCATGGCCATGAACGACGAAGAAACGGTTGCGCTGATTGCCGGAGGACACAGCTTCGGTAAAACACATGGTGCTGCTGATCCGGGCAAATATGTTTCTCATGAACCTGCTGCATCGGGTATTGAAATGCAAAGCATGGGTTGGAATAATACCTTCGGAACGGGCAGCGGTGCAGATACCATCACCAGTGGATTAGAAGGGGCATGGACTACAACGCCAACCAAGTGGAGCAATAACTATTTTGAAAACCTTTTTGGCTTTGAATGGGAGCTAACCCATAGCCCAGCCGGTGCGCAGCAATGGCAACCAAAAGGTGGTGCCGGTGCAGGTACTGTCCCTGATGCACATGATCCTTCTAAGCGTCATGCACCATTTATGTTGACGACTGATATTGCATTAAAAGTTGATCCTGCCTACGAAAAAGTATCAAGACATTTCTTTGAAAATCCTGATAAGTTTGCAGATGCTTTTGCAAGGGCATGGTTTAAACTTACCCACCGCGATATGGGTCCCCGTGCCCGTTATCATGGACCTGAAGTGCCTGCTGAAGTTTTGATATGGCAAGACCCAATACCAGCAGTCAATTATACATTGGTTGATGAGACAGATATAGCCACGCTAAAAGGTAAAATTTTGGCTTCAGGACTTTCTGTATCGGAGTTGGTATCAACTGCCTGGGCTTCTGCTTCTACCTTCCGTGGATCGGATAAGCGTGGTGGTGCAAATGGTGCACGTATTCGTTTGGCTCCGCAAAAAAATTGGGAAGCCAACAACCCTGCACAACTGGCGAAAGTATTGCAAACATTAGAAGGAATTCAAAACGAATTCAATAATGCAAATGCCGGTGGAAAAATGATTTCTATGGCAGACCTGATTGTATTAGGAGGATGTGCCGGAATAGAGCAAGCTGCAAAAAATGCAGGTCATGAAGTGAAAGTGCCTTTTACTCCCGGTCGCAACGATGCATCGCAGGAACAAACTGATATAGAATCATTCGAAGTGTTGGAGCCAAATGCTGATGGTTTCCGCAATTACCTTAAAAACAAACACACAGCTGCTGCTGAAGAAATGCTGATAGATAAAGCACAACTGTTGACACTGACAGCACCTGAATTGACTGTGTTGGTTGGTGGAATGCGTGTATTGAATACCAATTTTGATGGTTCGCAACATGGCGTATTTACAAAAAATGCCGGAGCACTTACCAACGATTTTTTTGTAAACCTGCTTGATTTTGGTATCAAATGGTTTGCAACTTCTGATGCTAATAGTGTGTTTGAAGCCCGTGACCGCAAAACCGGCGAACGCAAATGGACCGGTACCCGTGTTGACCTCATCTTTGGCTCCAACTCCGAGCTTCGTGCACTTGCTGAAGTGTATGCCTGTGAAGATTCAAAAGAACAATTTATAAACGACTTTGTAGCAGGATGGACCAAGGTGATGAACCTAGACCGTTTTGATTTAGCTTAATTTATTTAAATAATTTTAGTGGAAAAGGTGGTCTGTATGGGTCACCTTTTTTTTGGCAATGTGGTCAAAAATAGTTGGTTTTTGAAGTTAATTTTGGGATAAAAGTTTTGTTGTTAATGATAGTTAAGCAATGAATTAATAGCTAAGTGATTCATTTTCAGGTATGCTAATGTCTAGAAAAACCTTTTTATCAT
>JANPGE010000083.1:0-3111 GCA_031423805.1 Segetibacter sp.
GATGAAGCATTTCGTGAAAAAATGAAAGATGGTGTCAATCAATTTTCGCGAAGCGGAAAAGCAGATGACAGCAAATGGGAAACTTTTGCCCAACACTTAACTTATCAGGTTGCCGATATAAAAAATGCTGAAGCATTTAAAAATTTCGGAATAAAGATAGAAACTTTAAATACACAATGGAATGCAAAAGCTAATGTGATTTATTACCTTGCTGTAGCGCCTGACCTGTTTCCTCTAATAGCTGAAAACATCTCAAAAGCAGGACTGATAAGTGATACAGAAAAAACACGCATTGTAATTGAAAAGCCTTTTGGTCACGACCTGGAAACATCTAAAGAGCTGAACAAATTGCTGTCAAACATTTTTAGCGAAAAACAAATCTATCGTATAGACCATTATTTGGGAAAAGAAACGGTGCAGAATATTATGGCTTTTCGCTTTGCCAACTCTATACTTGAACCGCTGTGGAACAGAAGCTATATACAACATGTGCAGATTTCTGTTACAGAACAATTAGGTGTAGAAGACCGTGGCGGATACTATGAAGGTGCAGGTGCTTTGCGGGATATGATTCAAAATCATTTGCTGCAGTTGGTTTGCCTTATTGCCATGGAACCGCCGGTAAACTTTGATGCAGATGAAGTTCGTAACCGCAAAGTAGATGTGCTACGAGCCATAAGAAAATTTGATCCTGAAACGGTACGTATGTCATCAGTAAGGGGTCAGTATGGTCCCGGGTGGATGGAAGGAAAACAAGTTCCCGGCTACCGCGAAGAAGAAAATGTAGCCAAAGATTCCAACACAGAAACCTTTGCTGCAATTAAGTTTTTTATAGACAACTGGCGCTGGCAAGGTGTACCATTTTATGTAAGAACGGGCAAACGGATTCATCAAAGTTCATCGGTCATCAGCATACAGTTTAGAGATGTACCACATTTTGTATTTCCGAAAGAAGCCGCCGAAAGCTGGCAGCAAAACAGATTGGTCATAAGCATACAACCGGAGATGAGTGTAAGGTTGCAGGTGCAGGCTAAAAGACCCGGACTTGATATGGTGTTGAATACTGTAGATATGGTTTTTGATTACAAAGGAGCTTATACCAATCAGGGCCCTGAAGCTTACGAGACACTATTGCTGGATATTATGATGGGTGACCAAACGCTCTTTATGCGTGGCGATCAGGTAGAAGAAGCATGGGAAATACTGATGCCTGTTTTGAATTCATGGACAAACAAAATCAGCCTAAACTTTCCTAACTATTCCGCCGACTCATGGGGCCCCGAACTTGCAGAAGCATTGATTGCAAGGGATGGGTTTCATTGGTTTACGTTACCGGTTAAGGGGTTTAGTGTTTAATGTTTGTTTAGGGTTTAGAGTTTAGGGTTTAGAGTTATGAATTATGAGTTATAAACTATAAGCTAGGAACTATGAGTTATGAGCTATGAACCATGAAACTTTAAGTGTAAAGTTTTAAGTGTTAGGTGTAAAGTGTAATGTGGTTTTATGAAGCTCCATGATTTTAGTTGACAGATTTCACTCAACTTTCAAGTTTTTGTTAATAACCTTTCTTGTTATAAAATATTTTTATTGTTCTTTTTGTTTTGTCAATGCGAAGCGTACAATGGCTTGTTGTTGGGAGCTCAAGCCATTTAGGAATATCATTGACCAACGAAGAAGTTCTTTTTAAGAGCTGGGCAGTAGTTTTTACGTTTTGTAAATCTACTGCTTTTTTATGTTTATTGTTTTCAACTTTTTCTTTACTACTTCTTTGTTGTTAATGCCTTTTTAAAGCTCCCTTTATACTTTTATCATTTTTAAAAAAGTCATATAGTTTTATTTTTGGACGCTGCTCTTCGGTTAAAGCTGCAATCCATTGTTCAAAGGCTACTGGTGTCTTATAACCTAATGCTTCTACTGGCCTTTCTTCGTTTATCAATTTCTTTATTTTTTGTAAGGCTTTATTTAATTGTGCTACTGATTTTATTTTTTCATTTATTAAGTAGTGGTTTTTTACTATGTCGTTAAATTGTTCAGCCATTCCATTTTGCAAGCAATTTTCTGCAATACTCATTTTTATTTTACAGTTTTTTAGTACCTTTTTATAGATGGCTGACTTGTACTGGGTGCCTGCATCTGTATGGTGTATGGTGTTGCATAACTTAACTTTGTTTCGTAAACGAATAACTTGTTTTAATGTTTGAACAGCATGCACAGCCATCATCGTATCGCTGCCATAAAGCCCTACAACCCTTTTGCTGTATGCATCTTTGAGTGTAAAAATGTAAAACAGTTTTGCACCAAGTTTAAAGTAAGTAATGTCGCCAGCTATTACTACGTTTATATTGTTAATCTCTAACCCGTTAATCAAATTTACATCGGTATCTTCATACAAGCCTGTTGTAGTTACTATTCTTTTCCTGGTACGCTTTGCCGCTAAGCCCTTAGAACTAAGTAGCTCTTCAAATTTATTGATGCCAATATGCGCAACTTTAATAGCATAAAATAGCACCCTGCAACCCATTTTAGCATGCCGCTTTCTAAACTTAATTACCTTATCAATTATAGCTTCTTCTCTTTGTTTAACCTTAGTGCTTTGAAGCATTTGTTGATGATAAGCCTGCCTGCTTACCCCTGCAACCCTATAAATAGCTTCTTTAGAAATACCACCCCCCAAACTTTTAAAACTCAATGCTATGGCAGGGTAGCAAACTTTTTTTTCAAATCTTCCCCCAAAAGATCGCTTCCACAAAATATTACGGACTCTAAAAACAATACCTCCACTTGTTGCTTACCAATTATACCTTCTAAAGCAGCTAGCTTTTTTAACAATGAAAGGTTTTTACGTTCCTCACTATCTTTTTCTACTACCAGACGCTCATTAGCTGGCAATGTATTATAAAGCTTTATCCATTTGTAGATAGATGTTTCAGAAACACTATAAAGGTTACCCAACTCCTTTACAGTAATTTTTTGCTCCGCAATCAATTGAACCTTCTCTTGCTTAAATTCTTTGCTGAAATGACGCATTTGCCTAAGTTTTATTTTCATAAATTTACCATTTGTGAAAAGTTATTAACCAAACTTGGCGTCAACGTATATCATGAGAGATCA
>JANPGE010000084.1:0-1911 GCA_031423805.1 Segetibacter sp.
GGTAAAGTACTAAGTTACGATTTTTTTTATTTGCTTTCAACTCCTTGATATTCATACACTTAACGTTTAAGTGTCAAGTAAAATCAGTAGCATATGAAAAGTTGTATAATTTACATTATGTTAAATAGAACATTTGAAAATAAGAGACCATAATAGGTTATCATCTCCCTCAATTACACGAAATAGATTTCTGTTCTACATAAAGAAGCCCTTATACATTACGCATAAGGGCTTCTTTACTATTTATTGACTAAAGAAATTACTCTCCTAAAGCTTTCAATTTGTCTTCCATTTTCAATATTTGATACAAACTTCTCAAATTATTCTTAACGTCATCGTCTGGCTTTAATTTATATGCTTTTTCAAAAAATGGTAATGCTGCCTTAAATTTTTCAGTTGCTAAAGCCTCTACTGCCTTACCTTCTGTTTTATAAGTATTCATATCCATAGCATCTACTTTTCCTTTCACAAGTACCGCTTCGTTGAAATTGATTACACCTAAATTGAAGTTTACATCATAATTTTCAGGTTCCATTTGAAGTGCTTGGTTGTAATACTTCATTGATGTTGCCTTCACCTCATTTTGTTTTGCTTGCAAGTCAGCTAATTTTTTAGTAACATCAGCAGTGTTTGTTGCAGTAGCAGCTTGTTGAGCAGCTTCTTCGTTCAATTTTGCCAAAGCACCATTTGCTTCATCTTTCATGGTAGTCACCTCCCCTATCTGTCTTTTTGAAGCAGCAGCAGTTTTAGGGTCTTTTTTTACTTTATCACTCAAACGCTTAATTTCGTCATCAAAAGCACTAATTTTTTCCTTTTGTGCTTGTATTTTCTTGTTCAAAGCATCAACGTTACCTTTTGATAATTGCGAAGTATAGCCTTTTATATCCTTGTCCATCTCCTGACTTTTGTTGTCATACAGAATCGCTAAGTTAATTACCTCTTGAACATTCTTAGAACCTCCATTTACCGAGGTTTCCAATTCCTTGATGGCAGAGTCTAAACGTTTGAAACCCAATAACATATTAATTTTTTCAGATTTCAAATCCTTATTAGTAGGATTCAAGGCAATACCTTTATCAATTGTCGCAAGGGCTTTTTCTTCATTTTTCTCATTTCTATAAATCTGAGCTAAAGCGTAAATCATGGCAGGGTCTTTTCCTCCTAATTCCAAAAAATGCTCATAACCTTTTGCGGCGGCTGCATCATCTTTTGCCAATTGCCCAATTACACCTGTGTACATGGCGGCAGTTGTATCTTTCGGTGATACTTCCATTGCCATTTGAAGGTCTTTAAGAGCAAAAGGAAAATTTTTAACTTGGTATTTAGTAATACCTGCGTTCATAAATGCACTATACATTTTCTGACCTTCTACTTCCGACTTACCTTCCTTATCTTTTACAACCATCAAATATTTTTTAGCTGTTGATGCGGGGTCCATTGCTAATGCTTTTTTAAAGTAGGCATAGGCTTTATAAGGAGCTTCTGGTTCAGCTTTTATTAAAACAGAATCTAATGAATTGGCAATATCCAAATATGCTTCACCACGGGTAAGCCATGTTTTAGACTTTAATGAATCTTTTTTCATAACGGCTTCATCGGCTTTTTTCTTAGCTTCTGAATACGCCTTACGGTTTGCTTCAAGCAATAATTTATCGGCTTGTGCAAAGGTTGCTCCTGCTGTCATCAATATCGCAAGGATAGCAAGTGTTAGTTTTCTCATTGTTTATTTATCTGGTTTGGTTTGTGCTACAGTACACGTTAATGGTGAACAGTAAACTTTGGGTTTGTGAATAATTTATAATAAAAGGTAATGTTGTACTCAAAATATAGACTTGTAACGAATAATCTTTTGGGAAGTTACTTGCTTAACAAAAGATTAACAATTTTCGGAAAACGGTTAAAGGTGAACGG
>JANPGE010000085.1:0-11455 GCA_031423805.1 Segetibacter sp.
TTTCCTGAAATAAAATTGAATCGAATGGTGCTTTTTGCTGCTACATAAGCCGCAGACAAATATGCCGCCTTTAAATCTGTCGCTGCCCGGTCTATAAACCCATCGCTCACAATGCGGCTCAACCGGGCATCTATTGTAAAATGATTGTTAAGTAAGCCTGACCCAACTTTTACGGTACTTTTCAATGAGTTAAATGAACCGTAACTGTTGTTCATTTCGCCATAGGCTTTTTCGTTGAATTCATTTGTACTAAGATTAATGCTTGCCCCAAATGCCCCTGCCCCATTGCTGCTTGTTCCTACTCCACGTTGTACCTGAATGCTGTTAATTGAAGAAGCAATATCAGGCATGTCAACAAAATAAGTACCCTGACTTTCTGCATCATTGTAGGGTATGCCGTTCATGGTTACATTTATTCTTGTTGCATCGCTACCCCTTATCCGGATGCCTGTATAACCAATGCCGTTACCTGCATCTGAATTAACAACAACAGAAGGTGTTTGATTGAGTATAAAAGGCAAATCCTGCCCAAGATTATTTTGCTCAATTTCTGCTTTAGAAATGTTAGTCTTTGCAAAAGGTGCTTTATCAGATACCCTTAATGATTTTAACTCTAATGGTTCTAAAAAATAAGCATAAGACTGTACTTCAATAACAGTTTCAGTAAGTTTATCATTAACCTCAAAAACTACACTTTGCTTTTTAATGCTTATCTGTTCTACCAGCAATTTGTATTTACCCACTTTACTTATTCCATTTATTTCAAAGAGACCTTCTATAGAAGAAATAGCACTTGCAATGATCTCTCCATCTTTCTCTAGACTAATATATGCCGCTTCAACAGGTTGTTTGTTTTGTTGTAATACCTTACCCTTGATAGTGTATTGAGCATTAGAATAAAATGCTAAGGCTATGGCTAAAAATGTAATAAGAAACTGTTTCATGTTGCACTATTTTTTTAATAAAAATTGCGAACAGAAATAAGAATGCAATAGAGGAGGGAGCAATAAGATAAGTCTTCACCTTCCCTTCGCAGGCATTATCCTGTTCAGGTTCTACGGGTGTAATCTCAGCCTGCAACCAATGTTTACAAGCACCCCGGGATGAAACCTTTCGGTTTCATAAAGCAAAAGTAGGTAGTTTTATAAATCCACAATGTATTTCTTTGGAATAATTTTATTGCAAAAAATGAAGCTATTGAATATCAGCTTACTAATTAAATTCTCCAATATGCCAAAGTACACCCGCGGGGTCGTGTACAAAAAACTCCTTACCCCAATCGAGTTCAACTATAGGTTTCAATTTTACAGTACCATACTTTTTTTTCAGGTCAAGCTTTTGTAACTCATTCCAATACTCACTTACATTTTCAACCTCAAGAAACATCATTGTATTGTCAACCCAATCTTTTACATAAGCATCCTGTAAATAAAATCCAAGGTGTGGAGTGATTTTAAAGAGTGACATATTATGCGACAGAATTACTTCTTCAAATCCAAAATCATTATAAAATTGTCGGGACTCATTATAATCTTTTGAGCCTATAAAAGCCCTTACAGATTTGGCAGTGTGTGTCATAGCTGAATTGTTTTAAAATACTCTCAAATCTAAATACAAAAAAGTCATCTAAACATAACCAGTGAGATATTACAAGGATTTTTTACTTCTATATTTTGAAGGAAATATTTAGTGAGTATGTTAATCATTAATATTTGGTTTGATAGGTTTTTCAGAAAATATTTTTCCATAAAAAAACAAATATTTATTGTTTATCAATAATTATTTGCTACTTTTGCTTCATCACACTAAAATTAAACAATCATGTCAAAGAAAAACAAATTCGTATTTATTGTCTTACAAATTGTTGCATGGATCATCTTTGTTGGCTTATGCATTGAAGCAGGTGGTTTAATTGTAAATTTTGTAATAAGTATTTTTAACCCTGAAATTGTCCATCATCTGTACCAAAAACTGGACTTAAGTGAAATTTATAATCTAAACAAATGGGCTTACTTCGGAATGTACGGTTTCATTTTGGTAATCGCATTTTTAAAAGCATACATGTTTTATATAGTGGTCAAACTAATGCTCAAGTTAGATTTATCAAATCCATTCAACACATTAGTTTCTGAACAAATCACTAATATAGCTTACTGTACTTTTTCCATTGGGCTATTTAGCTATATTGGCCGGGAAATAGCCAAAAGCTTAATACATTATGGCTATACCGTTGACAACCTCAACCCATTTTGGGCAGATAGTCAGGCTTTTATTTTAATGGCTGCTGTAGTATATGTAATTGCCCAAATATTTCAGAAAGGAATTGAATTGCAAAACGAAAATGATTTAACTGTATAACTTATGCCTATAATTGTAAACCTTGATGTTATGATGGCAAAGCGTAAGATGTCATTAAATGAACTATCATCAAAAGTAGATCTTACACTATCAAACTTATCAATATTAAAGACAGGGAAAGCAAAGGCCATACGTTTTAGTACATTAGAGGCTATTTGCGAAGCACTCAACTGTCAACCCGGCGATATTTTAGAGTTTGTTGACGATGATACCATGATTTCATAAAGGAATAAAATCATTCAGGGGATAAAATATTTTCAATAATATTAGTTTCTGGTATTCCAAATTATTATTGCGTGTAAGTAAATGGGGTATAATTTACTAAAATCTATCCCCGACTTACCCCATGCTATTTTAATTAACACTTTTTCTAACAAAAACTTTTTTAGACAGCCACCGTCTTATTGGTTCATCATACAATTTAAGACAGGCATAGGCAAGGACTATAGCACCAACAAGTACCAAAATTGCATAGGGGTAAGCTTGACTGATGGATAGTTTATTATTGGCTACCCAACCTGTATAAATGTAAATAAGTGGATAATGGGTGATATAAATGGGGTAAGAAATCTCTCCGAGGAATTTGCAAATCTTAGCCGAGAACTTAGTATCTAAATTTCCACTTGCACCTAAATAAACTATTAACGGAAAGAGAAAAACAATAGATACCGATTCATATAAGCCATTCACCCACAGGTGTGTGTTATCACCAAATCGTGGTAAAGAAAATACAAAGATGAGAAGGAGGCTGCACCAAAAAAATGCGTGTTTCACTACCGTTACTTTTGCAACACGAAACAACAGTAAACCTGCAAAGAAAGGAAACATAACCCTTGTAAATCCTATCCTAAACTGTGGAGATTCTAGCGACCAACCACCAATAACATCTCCGTTAGGTCCGGCTACTAAATAATAAATAAGAAACCCACCTGACAACATTACCAATATGCCTAATAAAAACTTTGAAAATTTTCTTACAAAAAGAGCGTAAAAAATGTTGGCGATGTACTCAAAAAAAAGAGACCACCCCGGGCCATCAAGCGGATGCATTTCCTGCCAACCCCTTATGTCTAATGAAGTTGTTACAGGTATAAGCGTAAACCCAATAAGCATAACCAACAACATTTTCCATACAGGAACAATATGTATACCCGGCCACAATACAGAATCCTGAAAATAGAAACATGCCGCTCCTACTATCATACCCATAACCACCATTGGCTGCAAACGAATAAGCCTGCGTTTGAAAAAACTACCAACACTCATAGTGCCCCACCGATCATCATAAGCATAGCCGATAACAAATCCTGATAAAAGAAAGAAAAAATCAACAGCCAGGTAACCGTGATTAATAAGTTGTTCAAAACGATTGGCAGCATGTGCCTCACAAAGATGAAATGCTACTACCATAATGGCAGCAACGCCGCGTAAACCATCTAAAATTGGGTAATGGGGTTTAGTATTTATTTGTGTTGACAAATCCTAGTATTTAATGCTAAAAGTAAAACAAGGAGTTTGAAATTAGCTCAGAAGTAATTACGGTAAGTTAATTTAATTTATTATGACAGTTAACCTCATGCAGTAAATAGTAAGCATCTTTATTTTTTACTTATAAATCCTAACCGTTCCTTTAATTCCTCTACCACATTAAAAATAATTGGACACATTGCATAGTACTGCATAGTGCCAAATAATCTGCTGTTGAAATTATCTTTGTGCAGGTGTGGAAATTCACGACATTCGGTAAACCTGTTTTCATAAATAGAGCAACTTGTACCTGATAAAAAATGGCATGGAATAGTATTCATGACCAATTGGCCATGACTACTTTCTTCAATGTATTTTTTCTTCAGTATCGGCAAACTTATATCAAGTTGTACAGCAAGGTTTTCAGCTTCTGCAGGAGTAATATTAATCATTAACGACTTGCAGCAATTACCACACTGCGTACAATCTATTTGGGGAGTAATGCGATCATTGATTTCATGCACAGCCTTATCTACCGCAGCAACATCCTGTTGTTTTAAAAAAATACGGAAACTATCATTTTCATATTCTCTCTCAAGGGCAAGATTTTCAATAAGAGTAAGGTCGGTTACTAAGGGTTGCAAATAAAATGGTTTAAATAAAGGTAGGGGAATAATGTATAAATCAGATAAACCCAATGTTTTAAATTAGTGGTTTAAATCTTTTGCCATAGTTTTAAAATCCAGCAACAGTAGTTATTATTTTTCAAGTAAGGTATTATACAATAGTGATAAATGCAACCATTAACATACTAAAGGATACTTGATAATCTCCCCTTACCTTCTTTGTTCAGCAATTGAATAAAAATAAAAAATACCAATAGCTAAGGGTAAAAATTTCAAAATGGACTTGGGCCAATTGGCCATTGAAAATGTTGTGCTGTATTTTTAAAACAAGCATTTGTTTTTACATGGAGCATCGTTGTGCTGCCTGCCCCGTCATTTATGCGGGGTCGCACGTCTAGAGGGTTGTGCTACATAGTAAGCTTTTTACACCCTTTGTTCCTTACTAATCAAACACAGCCACCAAAACACCTTCAGAAGCGGGCATAGACGGCACATTCATGGTTCTTCCGTTGTAGTACAGGTTTATTGGTTTGCGGTTAGCGGGTATCATCATGTCAACAGCATTCATAAACGGCATCATATTAAACAGTGAGAGTTTGTTACCCGCTGTGGCATTATCTCCATTATCAAACAGGAAGTAAGCAATACAAGTCTTTTCCGCTGCTGAATAGATTTTGGCAGACAGTGCTAACCCATTTACCGTCAGGCTATCCCTTCCGCTTATAACCGCTTTAGATGAACTGAATACAGCTAATACAGATTGCTCATTGCTTGTGGGTAGTGCATTGCTTAGCATGGCTGTAATGCCTTGATTACCAAGTGTGCGCAGATATACGACAGGATTACTTATTGTAAACGGTTCCCGAAAGTAGTGTACAGGCCTTTTAGCCGTGTCGGCAGACAAGACCACCATTTCATAATACTCCCCGGCCTTAGCCTCAAAGCCGCCCCAGTAACCCATTTTGTCAGTGGTAGTTTTAAAATGTGGTGAGGTGGTTTTACGCTTACCGGCTTTGTTGTCCATTTCATAAATGATTATGTTAGCATTAGCCTCTGCTTTGTTTTCACCAAAAGTTACAGCACGGCCGCTCACCATTATAGGCAGTTTGTGTTGGCTCATTTTGGTAGCTGCTTTGGTGCCATTGAAAAACGCATACATGGCAGCAAAGGTCTCGCTGCAAGTGGCTACTTCATAGTGGTCTTTACCACTAAGTGAAATATTGGTGGCACCTGCCACATCTGCACCGCCACTCACCAGGTCATCTTTTGAGTAAATGTTCATGGTGGGCACGGTTGCAGGCTTGCTTAGTCGACCACTGCCTATGTGTACATAGTGAGCCACCTTAGCCGCATGAATGCTGTCTTTCAGGTAGCCATAGCACAACCCGCCACCGGCAGAATGACCTACCAAATTCACTTGTGATGCGCCGGTTTTGTTCAACACATTGTTAATGATAGAGTCCAGCTGTAGGGATGCCTTGTTGTTGCCAAATGCCACCGTGTTCCAGTCCACAGTTATCAGTTGCAATGGACCGTAGCCCTGTTCCATAAAGCGTTGTATCGGTTGGGTGTAAGTATCGCCGCTACCCAACATGCCATGCACAAACACTATAGGGCAGTAAGTGGCAGCGGACTGTGCAGTAGCACAATACACCACCAATGACAGGAGCATTGTTACAATAGTTTTTTTCATAGTACCAGCTTGATGGATAAAACTACTGTGGTTTATGATACAAACCCTACAATTTTTTGTGAGATGAAGAAAAAGGGTCTTTCGTAAAAGTTGTACCCCAGATGGTTTGTCTCAAATAGTGGGATCGATACGCACCATGAGTTTATGTTGAGTTGCTTGTTGCAGTTGTTGTTGTTCCTCACCAACAGCTAACTATGTTGTTTGGTTTGCAGGTGAAGAATCCCCGGAGAAGTAGAGATCACAGAAATCTTATAAAAACCGTTCCTCAATCATTTTTTTATTTACAGGTCACACCGTGTCCCTACCCTTGGGTCGGGAGACCTGGATTTCCCAGCTCTTTTAAGTTTCGCTTCGCTTAAACGAGGACACCGAACACCTACACTAGCTGGGTTAACCGTACGAAGTCCTGCTTTTCATGCTTCATTTAAGTTTCAATTTGCATAAACTTAAACGAGCACAACCAACACTTACATTAGCCGGGCATCTGTAATACTTCTACAGCATTAGGTTCATTATACGAAATACAACAACAATTTATTCAATTGATTTTTTGTAAACCGCCTGCTGTATTTCGTTTTCCAAAAGGTTATGAGAAAACTTCAATGAATTAGATCTGCAACGGTGGCCCAACTACTTTCATATCATGATCTGCGAAAATTTTGGCTCCACCCTTTGGTGTTGGTGGCGAAGTAAGACTACCAATAGCCCTAAAAAAATCTTCCATTTTACCTGATGGCTGAAATAGAAAAACCATTTTTCCTTTTTCGGTAAACGGCGTATCTGTAAGAGGAACGGTTATTAACAAATCATCTAAAACAATTGCCTACTCCAATAACTGCAACAACGATACTAAATTACATATTAGCCGGGCCATATAACTACGATATAACATCGTTGCGTCGCACTCTTGTACTACTTATTAAGTATGCACCAATATCCCCCATTATCAGGGGAATAAACACAAAGAGTCAGCACCCTTTTCAAATTTCATCAATAAAATGTCATTGAAAATATAGGAATAGGTTACTGATGTGGTTTACATTTCAGTATTAGCATAAAGTTGCTTCATCACCAACTTAGGCGTTCGGTCAATTTTGAACAAGCCCCAATGTTTTTCAGGCTCTAAAGGTTCGTGAGAACCTTTCCATTCTTCATCGAACGCTTCAAAAACAAAGGTCAGCACGTTTTCTTTTTCCGACCATTCCATCAGGTCATCATAATAAACCTGTTGATTTTCTTCGTTTACATGCTCGGGATGTATGCCACGACCATTTGAATTGGTAGCCCAACCGGCTTCTGTTATTACAATAGGCATATTAGGATAAAGCCTGGCAATGATGTCGTAGTTGTCTCGGGTGTACTCCATTGCTTCATGAATGTGTTTGTATTCCCACACCGGATAAGTGTGTATAGAAATGAAATCCACTACTTCTACTAATGGTTTAAGCTTGCTTAACCAGGGTACATAGTTTTCACAAAAGGTGACAGGCTGCTTTGCTGATTTTTTTACTTGTGTTGCAAAATCTACCACACGGCTGACAGGCACATAATGATCGGTCCAGTCAACACATGCTTCGTTGCCCACCGAAAGTGTAAATATGATGTCAGGATATTGATTTGCCCATTCAATTAATCTTGCAATCTTTTCTTCGTTTTTCTGCTTGTTAGCTGTTAATTGCTCTTCTTCATACACACCACCACCCCACGGACAACCAAAATTATTCATCTCGGCTTCTATGTATGCGCTTAGCATTATTTTTAAATCTAACCGTTCTTGCTTTATAACTTTCAAAACTGTTTTTGCATGTTCATCGCAGTCATATAATCGCAGGTATTTCCAGTTTTGTTGCAGGATGAGCAAATCCTCTTTCACTTCGTCATAAGATGGACAAATGCCACCGGGTTGTTGTCCCAGTCTGAAGCCTGAATAACATATTGCTTTTGCCGGAGGCAATCCAAATTTTTCGAAAAAATTCATGATTAAAATTTCAGTTTTTCATTTTTGTCCCAAATACCCCAATAGGCACCAACTGTTCCTTCAGCCCCAACTTTCCATGATTCGTCGAAAGATGAAAAATAAAATACGGGAATATTGTCTTTTTCAGACCACAATTGTGTATTGATGAAATAGTCTCTTGCATTCGTATAAGAAGGTATTGAACCTTTTAGATTTTCGCCCTGACTTGGCCATCCTGTCTCGGTAATGATTACTTGTTTTCCATTACCAGCATCCCTTGCCTGATAATACATTTGCCTCATATAGTCAAGGGAATTTTCAAAAGTACAACCTTCCCAAAATGGATAGCAATTACAAAGGATAACATCACAAGCTTCGGTAATTCGTGGCCGGTGAGAAAACTCGTAGTAGGCATCTACATATCCTATGGGTATATTGGGTATCGCTTCTTTTACGAGGTGTATATATTCGAGCAATTCATCTTCAGTTAATTCTTTCCTGTACATAACTTCGTTACCAACCGCAGCAATGTCAACCAGCCCTTCTTTAGCCAGCTTTATTAACCCTTCCACTTCCCGTTTGTTTATATCAAGGTCATCGCCTAACCATGCCCCAACAAGGGTCTTAATACCAAACTCCTTAGCTACTTTAGGAATTAATTCATTGCCCTCGGTACAAGAAAACGAGCGAATCCATTTGGTATGTGGTCTAAGTATCTCCATGCGCCTTCTGACTTGCTCCTCCGAAATGATATCACCGGGCTTTTGCCCCTCTTCATATAAACTGAAGCAAAATCCATGCACACCGTTCTGAAGAATTTCGCTGAATAAACTATTTAATGCTGCTGCTGTTTCTCCTTCTACATAACTATTATGCGTGTCCTGTTTGAAGGAAAGTGCATAATCTTTTCTAAACGACATAGTTTTATTTATTTATTGGTTTTTAAGTTTTCATTTTTATCCCAAATGCCCCATCCTGCACCCACTTTTCCTTCTTGTTTTGTTTTCCAGGATTCATCAAAAGAAGAGAAATAAAACAGTTCAATGTGATTGTTTATTGCCCATTCCTGTACACTCACAAAATACTTCATTGCATTTAATATTGAAGGTTGTGCCGATGCTACTTTTTCCCCTATACTTGGCCAACCGGTCTCTGTAATAATGACCTTTTTACCTTTTGCTACCTGTTGCGTAAGTTCCATCATTCTGTTCAAATAAGACAATGCATAAACATTGTCGGCGCCCTCCCAAAAGGGATAACAGTTGACTAGAATTACATCGCATGCACTTAGCAAAGCAGGTCTGTCTAAAAACTGATAATATGCATCCACGTATCCAACTTGAATAGAAGAGGGTAATGCATCTTTTACCCGTTTGATATACTTCAATAATTCCTGCTCAGAAATTTCATCTCTATGCAATACTTCATTTCCTACAGCTGCTATGTTTACTAAACCTGCCTTAGCCAAAGCAATGAGAGAATTGATTTCCTTTTCATTTCTTTCTTTGTCATTGCTTATCCATGCGCCTACCAAAGTTTTCAAGCCTTTTTGGTGGGCAATTTCCGGTATCAATTCATTGCCCGCGGTACACGAAAAAGACCTGATCCATTTTGTATGTGGTGCAATGATATCCAGCCTACGGCTTATTTGCTTTGCAGATAAAATATCACCTGTTTCCTGTCCTTCAGTGTAAGGGCTGAAACATAAACCATGTAAACCATTATTTAAAATCGTTGAAAATAGGGTGCTAACCTCGCTTTCACTTTTGAAACTTAAATCTAAACCAATTATGGATTCTAAATTATTCCCGTTTTTGTCTAAAGAAAGTAATTTTCCGGTAAGATAGGCTGACGATTGTTTTTTAACCGGGGTTTTTCTCTCATCTAATTCTCTTTTGATTGCTCTTGCTTTCGCTTCAGTCAGGTCATAATTCTTCATTACCCACATGGCTGTCAAAGTGCCTAAGATTGGGATGCCGGAGAAGAAAAGCCGCAAACCTGTAACTGCACCTTCAGCCTGTGTGGCTGCACCTGCCTTAAAACCCACAAGAGACATAATAACGCCGGTTAATAATCCTGCAATGGCAAAACCAAATTTTACCATCCACCAGTAAATGGCACCAAAAATGCCTTCGCGGCGTTTACCTGATTCTAATTCATCCATATCGCAAACATCAGCGGTCATAGACATCATCAAAGTAAACAAACTGCCGATACCAAAGGAGAAGAAAGGTAAAGCAAACAAAAACATATAAGGCTTACCCGGAACGAATAGAAACCAAAGTAGAATGTAACCAAAAATAGAAATACCCTGACAAATTAAAAAGGATTTCTTCTTCTCCATTTTCTTAGATATCCATGCCACGATAGGTATTACCATAAAAGTGGTAGATAATGCTCCTACACATCCAAATAGTGTTGGCCAAATACCTGCATCGGCTGTATTGCCGTTAAATAGATAGTAGACAACAATAAAAAAAGTAAAACCGGCAACAGTGTTAAAGGCATTAAAAATTAAAAAGGTTGCAATACATAGTTTTCTGAAAGGTTTATTACTGAATGCTTCTTTGAAACTAATGAGGATTTCCTTTAAACTGCCTCCTATCGTTTTATAAGTTAATGGCTTTAATGTATGGTCGTGTTTTGTAGACTTACTTTTAATAAAGATAGCTGGCATCATCGCTAAAACCATACAGGAAAGGCCTACCCAAACTGCCAACGTTCGTGTAGCTGTATCTGCATTCGGAAACCATTTAGGATCATACATTACCACCCAAAACCATGGAGCGATTACCCAAGCCCATTGACCAATCCATTGCGAAATAGCCATGATTTGTGTACGCTCATGAAAATCATCACTCATTTCGTAACCCATAGCTACATATGGAACACTGAAAATGGATAAACCAAAATAAAAAATAGTTGAAAATATAAGGAAGAATATGAAATTATAATTCACACTATTTTCTCTGTACATCTGCCACATGATAACAAAAGCGATACCCATTATCAGTGCACCAATAAAAACATATTGTCTTCTTCTTCCCCAAACTGATTTGGTATTATCTGAAATGAAACCCATGATTGGGTCAAAGAAGGCGTCAAATATTCTAGGAAGAAAAAATAAAATGCCCCACATCCATGAAGGCATCCCTAAATTTTCTACCAATACAACCATAAAAATACCTAGGGCTGCCGGAAACATTTGGTTGGCCAACATTCCTAACCCAAAGGCTATTTTTTGACCCATGGGTACCACGTTCGTTAAGTTGGAGTTTGTACTAGACATTTTTAAAAGTTTGGGTTTGCAGTGATTAATATTTGATTTTTACTGTCTGTAAGGCTTTTGCACTA